>JANNCK010000125.1:0-2517 GCA_031386545.1 Sphingomonadales bacterium | reverse complement strand
CACCGCCAGTCCGCGCCGTGCCGCGCAACTGCGACGGTTGCGGCCAGACCTCAAGATCGTGTCGTTCCGCGGCAATGTCGCGACGCGGATCACGCGGGTGGAAAATGGCGAGGCCGATGCGACGATGCTCGCGGCGGCGGGCCTCGACCGGCTCGGGCATCCGAATGTGGGGGCAGCGGTCGACATCGACGCGATGTTGCCTGCGGTCGCACAGGGAGCGGTCGGGCTCGAATGCCGCAGCGATGATGCCGTGACGCAGCGGTATCTGGCGGCCATCGACCACGGCGCGACCCACATTTGTGTCGCGGCAGAACGGGCGTTGCTCGCGGCGCTGGGCGGCAGTTGCCATTCGCCGGTCGGGGTGCTGGCGCGGCTGGACGGCGGACTTATCCATTTGCGCGCGGAAATCCTGACCGAGGACGGGGCCGAGCATCGCCGTGGTGCCAAAACCTTCGAGGCGGACGATCTGGATGCGCCCGCACGGCTGGCGGCGGAGTTGATCGACGGCGCATCGCCAGCATTGGCCGCGCTGTTTTCGTGCGCGTCCTGATTGTCCGGCCCGCGCCGGGCAATGCGGCCACGGCGGACGCGGTGGCGGCACTGGGGCTGGAGCCGGTGGTGGTGCCGCTGTTCGAGGTTGTGGCGCTGGTGTGGGAAATGCCCGATCCCGCCCGATTCGATGCGGTCGTCATGACCAGTGCCAATGCGGCGCGGCACGGCGGGGTGGCGCTGGCGCACTTTACGCATTTGCCGGTGTTTGCGGTCGGCGCGGCGACGGCGGCGGCGGCACTGGTGGCGGGATTTGCCGATGTGCGGGCCGGCGCGGGCGATGCGGCGGATTTGGGTCCGCAGCTTTCGGGGCGGGTGCTCCACCTCACCGGCACTGACCATCGCCCGCTTTCAACCACGGCGGATGTGACCGTCGCCGCCGTGTATGACTCGCGCCCGCTTGCCCCGTGTGCACCGCTTTCCGCGGACATTGCGCTGGTCCATTCCCCCCGCGCTGGTGTCCGGCTCGGCGAGCTCACGCCCGACCGCGCGACCACCCGGATCATTACGATCAGCCCTGCCGCTGCACAGGCGTGCGGCACTGGATGGGCGACGGTCCACATCGCCGATCTCCCGCGCGAACACGCGATGCTGGCATGTCTGGCCCGTGTGTGCGAAGCGGCGCTCAACGATTAAGTGGGTCGAAGATGATGCCAGACGACAGCTACGAACCCGGTAGGTCCGATGCACTCGGGCGCCGTCCGCGTCCGGTCCGCAATGCGCTCATCATTGCGCTGCTGGCGTTTATCGTCGGGGCGGCATTGGTGACATGGGCGCTGACCCGGTGGGAACCTGCGCGCCGCCTGATTGCACCCTCAGTGACGACGGCAACGAGCGCACCGCCGCTGACCACCGCATCGGCCCCGGCACCCGTGGCCACACTGACATCGCAGACCGCCCCGGACGTCACCCCCGAAGCCGTCGCCGTGACCGAATCGCGCGTCGCGGGGTTGGAGGCACGCCTTGCCCAGATCGATGCCCAAGCGGCGAACGCGTCGAACAATGCCGCCCGTGCCGAGGGGCTGTTGATCGCCTTTGCTGTGCGCCGGTCCATCGACCGGGGCGTCGGGCTTGGCTATCTCGAAGGGCAACTGCGCGAGCGGTTCGCCGAAGTCCAACCGCGCGCCGTTGCGGCGATTATTTCAGCGGCACAGGCCCCGGTCACGCTCGATGTGTTGCGCCAACAGCTTGACGTGCTGACCCCGGCACTTGCAGGCGGCGGTCCCGACGAAAGCTGGGGCAGTGCGATCCGGCGGACGATGGGCGGCCTGTTTATCGTGCGAAAGGCGACCTCGCCGTCGCCCGCCCCCGATGACCGTGTCGCGCGCGCGCTGCTCGCGCTTGATGGCGGACAGGTCGATACCGCGCTCGCCGAAGTCGCGCGGATGCCCTCGCGTGCGGTGGCGACCGACTGGATGGCAAGCGCCCGCCGCTATATCGAGGCGCACCGGGCGCTTGATATATTGGAAGCGGCGGCACTGACCGCGCCGCATTCCACTGCCGCTGCGGCAACACCCGCTGCCGCACCCGTTTCCCCCTCCCCAACGACCACAGGACCGCAAGTACAATGACGATCGAAGCCGAATGGTGGGACTATGACGACGCCAGTGAACTCGCCGAGGCTATTGCGGGCGATATTGGCTTTATTATCGATTCGGCGCTCGACGCGCGCGGCGCTGCACTGATCGCACTGCCCGGCGGCAAGACACCGGTGGCCGCGCTCGACCTGATCGCTGCACAGAAACGCCGGTGGAAAGATGTCACGATCATCCCGACCGATGACCGCATTGTCGAGGTGACCAGCGAGCTGTCGAATGTCGCGATGCTGGCGAAAAAATTCCTGCCGCTGGGTGCGCGGGTGGTGCCGCTGACCGGCGGGGCCGCGGCGGCGGATTACAAGATGAGCGGGAAGGCCGCCGACGCGCGGCTGGCCGACCTGCCGTTTCCGCTCGATCTGGTGTGGCTGGG
>JANNCK010000117.1:0-1726 GCA_031386545.1 Sphingomonadales bacterium | reverse complement strand
AACCGCCATCGGGGCCGGGGCCAAGGCGCGCGATACCAACGCGACCGCGATTGGCCAGAACGCGCTGGCGGACTTTGCCGGATCGACCGCCGTCGGTACGGGTGCGAGCACGACGCGGGTTAATCAGGTGACGCTTGGCGGCACTGGCTCCAGCGTACGGATCGGTGACATCGGGGCGTCGGATGCCGTGCAGACCGGCCCCGAATTCTTCGTCACCGTCGATGCAGCGGGCACGCTCGGCAAGGGCGCACAGTCGAGCGCCGCGATCAGCCAGATGGGCAACCAGATCAGCAGCCTCCAGACCAGCCAGGCGTTGATCGACGATCAAATTGCCTCGTTACAGGCGGGGCAAGCGAGCCTGTTCAACCTGCGCGACCTCGATCGCAAGGAAACGCGGCGCGGGATCGCGGCGGCCATGGCTATGGCCGATGCGCCATTTCCGTCCGCACCGGGCAAGACCAGCTATGCCGCCAAAACCGGCGTCTATCGCGGCGAAGTCGCGTTCTCGGCGGGCATTACCCACCGGCTCAACACGTCCTCACCTTTTGCGATCACCGCTGCGGTCAGCCATTCTGGCGGCAAGGACACCGGATTCACAGCGGGGCTGGCGGGCGAGTTCTGACCGTCCCGAAATTGCCCGCCCCGAATTTGGACCACGTGCACGGTTGACAGGGCCGCGCGCGGGGTTAGCGCCTGTACTCGACCGTCACAGGCGGCGGGGTCGCCCGATTCAGCGCAGGTATTTGCGCGGGGGCCTGTCTGTTGTTTTTCCCCGTGCCGCGCGTCCGCTTTTGCGACGCCGATCAGGGAGAAACATGATGATGACCACCCGTAACGCCCGCCTTGCTGCGGCCTCCACCCTCGCCCTCGCGCTTAGCCTGTTGGCGGCAACCCCCGCACGCGCCGAGGATTGCCTGCTCGACCGCAATAACAATGGTGTCGTCGACGCGGCAACGGACAACGACGGCGGCGCGAATTCCACCGATCAGGATAGTGCGCTGGCCTGTGGCGTCGGCGCGCTGGCAACCGGCGCCTTAGGATCGGTAGCAATTGGCAATGCAACCGTCGCGAGCGGGCAGGAATCGACCGCTATCGGATCGAATTCGGACGCCACGGGGCAAGCATCGACAGCAATCGGCAACAGAGCGCAGGCTGCGGGTTTTATCTCCACCTCGCTGGGTTTGGGGGCCAATGCAGCGAACTTCCGGGGGGCGACAGCCATCGGGTCATTCTCTTCTGCCTCCAACACGGGAGCGATCGCTCTGGGTAGCGATGGCGGTACCGGCTTTACTGGTGCCGCGGCGTCGGGTGTCCAATCGATTGCCATCGGCGACCGCGCGGTGTCGAGCAATACCGCGAGCATCGGAATCGGCGGTTTGGTCACCGCCAATGCCGCCGGGGCCATCGCCATCGGCGGTGACGGGGCCGACGCCTTGGCGCTGGGCGCACAGGCGACGGGGATTTCCTCGATTGCACTGGGTGTGGATGCCGGTGCCGCCGGAACCCAGTCGATCGCGATTGGCGAACGTGCGACATCGAGTAACACGGCGGCTATTGCGGTCGGCGGCTTGGCCAGCGCATCGGGGGTCGGCAGCATCGCCATCGGCGGCGACGGCAACGACGCCGAAACCGCGACCGGTGCGAGCGCCGCCGGAACCCAGTCGGTCGCAATCGGCGCGGATGCAACCACGAGTTCGGGCTTTGCAACCGCGCTCGGCAGCCGATC
>JANNCK010000260.1:0-2982 GCA_031386545.1 Sphingomonadales bacterium | reverse complement strand
CGAGATCACCGGCAAGACCAAGGAAGAGCTGATTGCGATCATTGACCAATATGACGGTCTCGCGATCCGCTCTGCGACCAAGGCGACCAAGGAGGTCATTGCCGCCGCCAAGAATTTGAAAGTCATTGGCCGCGCCGGGATCGGCGTCGATAACGTCGATATTCCGGCGGCGTCGGCGGCGGGCATCGTGGTCATGAACACGCCGTTCGGCAATTCGATCACGACCGCCGAGCACGCCATTGCGCTGATGTTCGCGCTCGCCCGGCAATTGCCCGAGGCAGACACATCGACGCAGGCGGGCAAGTGGGAAAAGAACCGCTTCATGGGCGTCGAGCTGACATCGAAGACGCTTGGACTGATCGGCGCCGGTAACATCGGCTCGATTGTCGCCGACCGCGCGCTGGGCCTGAAGATGAAGGTCGTCGCCTATGATCCGTTCCTGACCCCCGAGCGCGCCATTGCCCTCGGCATCGAAAAGGTCACGCTCGACGAACTGCTCGCGCGCGCCGATTTCATCACGCTGCACACGCCGCTGACCGACCAGACGCGCAACATCCTGTCGGCGGAGGCGCTCGCCAAGACCAAGAAGGGCGTCCGCATCATCAATTGTGCGCGCGGTGGCCTGATCGACGAAGCGGCGCTCAAGGCGGCGATGGATTCGGGACAAGTCGGCGGGGCGGCGCTCGATGTGTTTGTCGAGGAACCGGCGACGCAATCACCGCTGTTCGGTACGCCCAACTTTATCTCGACCCCGCATCTGGGGGCGTCGACATCAGAAGCGCAGGTCAATGTCGCGATCCAGGTTGCCGAGCAGATGGCCGACTTCCTGATGTCGGGCGGCGTCACGAATGCGCTCAACATGCCGTCGCTCAGCGCCGAGGAAGCGCCCAAGCTAAGGCCCTATATGGCACTCGCCGAACGGCTTGGTAGCCTCGTCGGTCAGCTCGCGCACGACAATCTCACCAAGATTTCGATCGAGGTCGAGGGTGCAGCGGCGCAACTCAACATCAAGCCGATCACCGGGGCGGTGCTGGCGGGTCTCATGCGCCGTTATTCGGACACGGTGAACATGGTCAACGCGCCGTTCCTCGCCAAGGAGCGCGGCCTTGACGTGCGCGAGGTGCGCCATGACCGCGAGGGGACGTACCACACGCTGATCCGCGTCTCGGTACAGACCGAAGCGGGTGAGAAGTCGGTGGCGGGCACTTTGTTTGGAAGCGATGGGTTCGGCAACGACAGCCCGCGCCTCGTCGAGATTTTCGGCATCAAGGTCGAGGCTGATCTGGCGGGCGACATGCTGTATATCGTCAACGAAGACGCCCCGGGTTTCATCGGGCGGCTCGGCTCGACGCTGGGCGAAGCGGGCATTAACATCGGCACTTTCCACCTCGGGCGGCGTGACGCGGGCGGCGAGGCGGTGGTCCTGCTCTCGGTCGATGAGGGCGTGCCTGAACCTGTGCTATGGCAGCTGTGCAAACTGCCGGGAGTGAAGACGGTGAAGGCACTTAAATTCTGATGGCGGGCACCGGAGGCCTTCTCCCGCAGGGTCTGCGTGACCGCCTCCCCGGAGAGGCGGCGCGCCAAGCGCGGACGGTGCGTGCGTTGCTCGATAGTATCGAGGGGCGTAGGTATGACCGCGTTTCGCCACCGCTTGCCGAGTATGAGGACGGGCTGGCAGCACGGCTGAAATCATCACGCACCGAACTCGCGCGGTTCGTTGATCCGCTGTCGCAGCGCACGCTGGCGATCCGGCCCGACATTACGCCGCAGATTGCGCGGATAGTTTCAACCCAACTTGCCGATGTGCCGCGTCCGTTGCGGCTGGCCTATGCCGGGCCGGTGCTGAAACTGGGCGCGACACAACTTAACCCGCAGCGTGAAGCGATGCAGGTCGGGGCCGAGCTGATCGGGGATGATTCGGTTGCGGCGGCGTGCGAGATCACCGGCATTGCGGTCGCAGCACTGAAGGCGGCGGGGGTCGAGGGGATTACGGTCGATCTGACCATGCCCGATCTGGTCCATACGCTGGCGGGATTGGTACTGTCGTCGGGCGAAATCGCTCAGCTCGATGGCTTGCTCGACATGAAGGATGCCGGCGGGCTGGTCGAGGCGGACTTCGGCGACTGGCTCCCGCTGATTGCGGCAACGGGTCCGGTTGCGCCTGCGCTCGATGCGCTGCGGAAGTTCGATCATTCAGGCCTGATGGGGTCGCGGATCGCCGGGATTGAAGCGATTGCTGCGTCGATTAGCGACATGGGGGTCCGCGTCACCCTCGACCCGACCGAGCGGCACGGCTTCGAATATCACAGCTGGTTCGGCTTCTCGCTGTTCCTGTCGGGTGGCACGAACGCGGTCGGTCGCGGCGGATGCTATGCGATCACGCACAAGGACGGGCATGACGAGGCGGCAACGGGGTTCTCGGTTTATCCGGACAGTTTCGCGTAGATCAGCGCGCGAAAATCCGCTTTAGCCACGCATCGACGGTTGCCGTCGGCGCGTAGCTGGGGTCACCCAAGCGGCGGTTCATCTCGGCATGACCCTTCAGACCCTCACCCGGGAAACTACCAATCTCGGCACTGCTGCCGGCAGATTTCAATGCCGCGCCTAGTGCATTCGCCTGGCGGATACCGTCGGGGCGCTGGACGTGGAGCAGCAGAAATTCCGGCACGTTTGGCGCACCCGCTTGAAAGGTCGGCGACAAGGACTTCTGTCGCGCGGAGTCGGTGCCGAAGACCTGATTATAGGTGCTCTGCATGATCTGCGGGCCATCGGCCATTTGCGCGGGCACGTCATAGGCCGCGCCGTCGACGGGGATTACGCCCGAGATATTGGCGAATGAAAGGCCCACACCCTTCAAATAGCCTTCGTCGGTGCCGACCAGTGCGACGAGATGGGCACCAGCGCTATGGCCCATCAGCACGACGCGCCGGGGATCGATGTCGGCCCGCGCCAGCAGCCCCTTGACCGCTGATGCGACATCGG
>JANNCK010000048.1:0-1680 GCA_031386545.1 Sphingomonadales bacterium | reverse complement strand
CGCGCCCATGGGGCCGGGCCACACCGTCCGCAGCGATTAGGTGCGCGGCGGGGGCGTGCCCTGCCTGATCGCGGTGAATCAGGATGCACGCGGCAACGCGCATGATCTCGCGCTCGCCTATGCGAGCGCCGTCGGCGGCGGACGCAGCGGCATCATCGAGACCAACTTCCGCGAGGAATGCGAAACCGATCTGTTCGGTGAACAAGCCGTGCTGTGCGGCGGGATCACCCACCTGATTCAGGCCGGGTTCGAAACGCTGACCGAGGCCGGCTACGCGCCCGAAATGGCGTATTTCGAATGCCTCCACGAAACCAAGCTGATCGTCGACCTGCTCTATGAAGGTGGCATCGCCAACATGCGCTATTCGATCAGCAATACGGCGGAATATGGCGACATCGTCACCGGCCCGCGCATCATCACGGCGGAAACCAAGGCCGAAATGAAACGCGTGCTCGCTGACATCCAGTCGGGGCGGTTCGTGAAGAACTTTGTCCTCGACAACCGCGCCGGTCAGCCCGAACTGAAAGCATCGCGCAAAGCCGCCGCCGCGCACCCGATTGAAAAGGTCGGCGCAGAACTGCGCGCGATGATGCCGTGGATCGGGGCGAACCAGCTGGTGGACAAGGCGAAGAACTAACGGCCCCAACAGGCAGTCACCCCGAACTTGTTTCGGTGTCCACCCCTCCGCTCGAACCGCTATCCCTGCGGAGGGGTGAGTGCTGAAACAAGTTCATCATGACGGCAAAATTTGGTAGAAGGCACTCCCCCCAATAGGAGTCTTTCCGATGCGCCGTATCGCCCTGATCGCCCTTCCGCTGCTCATCGCCACGCCGGTCGTTGCACAAATGGCGAAACCGGGGTCGAAGAACCCGGCGCTTGTCACCGGCGGCACTTACACTGTCGATGCCGGTCACACGTTGATCGGCTGGCGCGTCGATCACCTCGGCTTCAATGATTATTTCGGCATTTTCGGCGACTCGACGGGTACGCTGGTGCTCGACCCGAAACGGCCAAACGCAGCCAAGGTGGACATTACCATTCCCCTCGGCAAGGTAACCACGGCGAGTGTCGGCCTGACCTCTCACCTGCTGCGCGCGGGCAAGGATGGCAAAAAGGCCGACTTTTTCGGTGCCACCCCCGCCGACGCAAAATTCGTTTCCACCTCGGTCAAGGCGACCGGCATGAAAGCGCAGATCACCGGCAATCTGACACTCAACGGCGTGACCAAACCGGTTGTGCTCGACACGACGTTTGCGGGCGCGGGCAAGGCACCGGCAATGATGGGCGGCAAGGAGAATGTCGGCTTTCACGCCAAGACGACGATCAAGCGCAGCGATTTCGGCATCGCCTATGGCATCCCGGTTGTGTCGGACGAGGTCGCGCTCGATATTACGGTCGCGTTTCAGAAGTAACATTCTTTGCCGACTTGGCTGAGCTTGTCGAAGCCCCCTTTCTCACGGACATAAAGTGGGCTTCGATAAAATCCGCCAAATCGGTTTTGATGCGGTGTTCCCAAGCCGAGGGCTGGACATTGCGTCTCTAATCCGCCTATCGCACTCCCATGACGCGCACCCGCGCCCTGCTGCTTCGACTAACGCGCCCTTAGGCGCGACCATCGTCGTGCGCGGTTCGCGCACACGCGCTTAAGGGACAATTTCAGACACCCCTCGAAGCAACGAG
>JANNCK010000423.1:0-3505 GCA_031386545.1 Sphingomonadales bacterium | reverse complement strand
ATGTCAGCGGGTCAACGCTGCACAGCGGCCCGCCGCCTGATCGTCAAAGAGGGCGCGCACGAGCCGCTTGTCGAGCAGCTCAAAAAACTCATGGCCCGGCTCATCGTGGGTGAGCCACATTCTTCGCCTGCCCCGTTCATGGGTCCGGTGATCGACAATGATGTCGCAGACGGGTTGCAGGAAAGTTTCCTTGCCCTGCTGATGAAGGGCGGACGTCCCATCGTCCAGATGGAACGCCCGCTCGAAAACCGGCCGTTCCTGTCGCCTTCCCTGATCGACGTGACTGATATGAAGGAGCGGCCCGACATGGAACTGTTTGGCCCCTTGCTCCAGATGATCCGTGTGCCCGATTTCGATGCGGCGTTGGCCGAAGCAAATAACACCCGTTACGGCCTGTCGGCATCGCTGATCGGCGGCAGCCCGGAACTCTACGACCGGTTCTGGGCAAACAGCCGCGCAGGCATCGTCAACTGGAACAAACCAACGAACGGCGCGTCTTCTTCCGCGCCCTTCGGCGGGGTTGGCCTTTCGGGCAACCACCGGCCCAGCGCCTATTACGCCGCTGATTATTGCGCCTATCCCGTCGTCTCATCGGAAGAAGAGAACGCGCGGGGCTCTATCGGCATTGGCCTGCGTCAGGACTGACTGAAAGCGGCGCTGGTCGCGTCAATAGTATCGCTATGTTGATGCTTTTCGCAGTGCAGCGCAGGGGAAGGCATGACAAGTCTCCTTGATCCAGAAGCGCGCGGGCGCGTCATCCTTGTCGGTGCAGGGCCGGGTGATCCCGGGCTGCTGACCGTCAAGGCCGTCGCGGCGCTGCAATCGGCCGATGTTGTCGTTCATGACGGCCTGATCGACGAGCGCGTATTCGCTTATGTCCCGGCCGCCGCCCAGCGAATTTCCGTCGCCAAAAAACGCGACCGCCACACCCTGTCTCAGGACGCGATCAACGCGCTGATCGTCGCGCATGTGAAAACCGGTGCCATCGTTGTCCGGTTGAAAGGCGGCGACCCGTTCGTATTCGGACGCGGCGGCGAAGAGGTCGAGGCGGTGCGCGCGGCCGGCTTGCGCGTCGAGGTGATACCCGGCGTGTCAGCGGCGCTTGGTTGTGCCGCAGAGGCGATGCTGCCGCTCACCCATCGCGACTGGTCCTCGGCGGTCAGCTTTGTCGCGGGCACTTGCAAGGGGCTGGCGGACCAGAATTGGTCAGGTCTTGCGGGACATGGTCGCACTCTGGTTGTCTACATGGGCGTCACGGCGGCGCGCGCGATTGCCGACAAGCTGATGGCCGACGGCGTCGATCCCGGCATTGCGGTCGCTGTGCTGGAGCGCGGCACCCTGCCCGGTAGCCGCGCGATGCGGACGTTGCTTGCTGACCTCGGCGATCTCGTCGAGCGCGAGAATGTGTTGAGCCCGGCCATTCTCGTCATCGGCGAAGTCGTCTTGCTGTCAGACGCCGAAAACCGCCTGAAGACGCTGGCGACTCAGGCGGAGGCTTTTTCATGAAATTGTTGACCGGCAATGATCTGAAATCGGGTGATGTCACCTGGTGGACCGGCAATGGCTGGTCACGCCATGTCGAGGACGCGCAAGACGTCGGTGAGCACGGCGAGGCAGTTCGATCTGCCGAAGAAGGCGCGCGCCGCGTCAACGCGTCCTATCTGATCGAGGCTGTCGAAACGCCCGACGGACCGCGGCCCGCGCATATCAAGGACCGCATTCGCGCGCTTGGGCCCACGGTGCGCCCCGATTTGACGCTGAAACCCGCCGATCCGTCGGCCGGCGAATGGGTAATCTGATGTATAAATACGACAACTACGACCAAGCCATCGTCGACACCCGCGTCGCCGAATTCCGCGATCAGGTCGCGCGGCGCATCGCGGGTGATTTGACCGAGGACCAGTTCAAGCCGCTGCGGCTGATGAACGGGCTGTATCTGCAACTCCATGCCTATATGCTGCGCGTCGCGGTGCCCTATGGCACGCTCGACAGCCGCCAGATGCGGATGCTGGGCACAATCGCGCGTAAATATGACCGCGGTTACGGCCATTTTACGACCCGCCAGAACATCCAGTATAACTGGATTAAACTTGACGAAGCGCCCGACATTCTCGCCGATCTCGCCACCGTTGAAATGCACGCCATCCAGACCAGCGGCAATTGCATCCGCAACATCAGCTCGGACCAATATGCCGGTGCCGCCGCCGACGAGGTCACCGACCCGCGCGTCTGGGCCGAATTGCTGCGGCAGTGGAGCACCTTCCACCCCGAATTCAGCTATTTGCCGCGCAAGTTCAAGATCGCGGTGATCGCCAGTGCCGAGGACCGCGCGGCAATGCGGCTGCACGACATCGGCATCGAACTGGTCGAGCGTGACGGTGTTCTCGGCGGGCGCGTGTTCGTCGGTGGTGGCATGGGGCGCACCCCGATGATTGCGCCGGAAATCCGCAGCTTCGTAACGGCGGACGATCTGCTCAGCTATGTCGAGGCGTGCCTGCGGGTCTACAATCGCTACGGACGGCGCGACAATATCTACAAGGCGCGGATCAAAATCCTCGTCCACGAGATTGGGGCCGACGAATACCGGCGTCAGGTCGAGGAGGAATTCCTGCACGTCAAAACGCTGAACCTCGATCCGCCCAAGGCCGAGTTCGACCGGATCAGTGCCTTCTTCGCGCCGCCAGCATTCGAGGTATTGAACGACGAGGCTGCCCCTGATTTTCTGGCCAACAGCGACCCCGACTTCGCGGTCTGGCTCGACCAGAATGTGAAAACGCACAAGCACGCGGGCTATGCCATCGTCAACATCAGCCTGAAGCCCATCGGGGGCATTCCGGGCGATGCCAGCGCCGACCAGATCGACGTGATGGCCAAGCTTGCCGAGCGTTACAGCTTCGACGAATTACGCGTCACCCACGCCCAGAACATCGTCCTGCCGCATGTCGCCAAACGCGATCTGTACGCAGTGTGGCAGGCGCTCGCCGCGACGGGCCTCGCCGACGCCAACCTCGATCTCATCAGCGACATCATTGCCTGCCCTGGCCTCGACTATTGCAGCCTCGCCAATGCCCGCTCGATCCCGGTCGCGCAGAAAATCGCGACGCGCTTCGCCGATCTGGGTCGCCAGCGCGAACTGGGCGAGCTCAAACTCAAGATCAGCGGCTGCATCAACGCCTGCGGCCACCACCATGCCGGGCACATCGGTATCCTCGGTGTCGACCGGAAGGGCGTCGAGAACTACCAACTCTCGCTCGGCGGGTCGGGCGCAGAGGACGTCAGCATCGGCAAGATCACCGGCCCCGGTTTCAGCGAGGACGGCATTGTCGATGCGGTCGAGCGCGTGACCGACAAATATCTGGCGGTGCGCGAAGGCGACGAGCGTTTCCTCGACACTTATCGCCGTGTCGGCTTCGAACCCTTCAAGGAGGCGATCTATGGGTGACTTCTTAAAGCCCCTCACCTTCAGGGGAGGGGCTATGAGCCTACGCTTTCGTTCAGATGAACC
>JANNCK010000384.1:0-13734 GCA_031386545.1 Sphingomonadales bacterium | reverse complement strand
TCGCTCAGCATCGACGCCGTTGCGCGGGTCGCGCGGGTCGGCGGCCAGGGACAGACATTCCGCGAAATCCGCGAGGGCGATACGCTGACCATCGACGGTTCGACCGGCGAAGTGATGGCGGGCGAAGTCGCGACGATCCAGCCCGAGTTGTCGGGCGATTTCGGCACGCTGATGGTCTGGGCCGATGGCTCGCGCCGGATGAAAGTCCGCGCCAATGCGGAGACGCCCGCCGACGCCAAAGTTGCGCGTGAGTTCGGCGCGGAGGGCATCGGGCTGTGCCGGACCGAACACATGTTCTTCGACGCGGACCGCATCACTGCGGTGCGCGAGATGATCCTGGCCGAGGACGAGAAGGGCCGCCGCGTGGCGCTCGCCAAACTGCTCCCCGAACAGCGCGCGGACTTTGTGGGGCTTTTCGAGGTGATGGCGGGCCTGCCCGTCACGATCCGCCTGCTCGACCCGCCGCTGCACGAATTCATGCCGCACGCGGATGCCGACTTTGAGGACGTGGCCAAGGCGACGGGCCTGTCGGTGGACATGCTCAAGCGCCGCGCGAACGAGTTGCACGAGTTCAACCCGATGCTCGGCCATCGCGGATGTCGGCTGGGTGTCACCTATCCCGAAATCTATGAAATGCAGGCGCGTGCGATCTTCGAGGCGGCGTGCGATCTCGCCGTCTCGCCGATTCCCGAAGTCATGGTCCCGCTCGTCGCGACACGTCGCGAGCTTGAGCTGATGAAGGCGGTGATCGACCGCACGGCGGAGGCCGTCTTTGCCGAACGCGGCAAGCGCATCGAATACCTCGTCGGCACGATGATCGAGCTGCCCCGCGCCGCGCTCAAGGCCGGGGAAATCGCCGAAGTCGGTGCGTTCTTCAGCTTCGGCACTAACGACCTGACCCAAACAACCCTCGGCGTCAGCCGCGACGACGCGGCGCGGTTCCTCGGCGTCTACGTCGATCAGGGCATCTACGACCGCGACCCGTTTGTCAGCCTCGACATCGAAGGCGTCGGCGAACTCGTGCAGATCGCCGCTGACCGGGGCCGGGCAACCCGCCCCAACATCAAACTCGGCATCTGTGGCGAACACGGCGGCGACCCGGCGAGCATCGCCTTCTGCGAAAGCGTAGGCCTCGATTACGTTAGCGCCTCGCCCTACCGTGTCCCGATTGCACGTCTGGCGGCAGCACAGGCGGCGCTGGGGAAGTAGTGGGCGGCATTCTCCCTCAGACTTGGCTGAGCTTTTTGAAGCACCTTTGTCCTGCGTTAGACCGCAAAGAAAGAAGACCCTTCGACAAGCTCAATAAAGTCGGTTTACACTGACAATCCTGTGAAACCTTGGCACCGCATAACCCTCGCTACCGCTCTCGGCCTTGTCGCCGGGGCATCGCTGGCAGTCTATCGGGTGCGCGGCGGGCTATCGGCGGGACAGATTACCAATGGCCCGTGGGCGACCGCCAAAACCTATGGCACGACCGACGCAGACGCGCTGACCCGCGCCCGCGTGGCGCTTGGCGGGTTGCTGGCGCTCCCGGCCAAGGAGGCAATGTACTTCACCGCGCGCACCGATAGTGCGGGGCGACCGCTGAATGGCAAGTGCAGCTACACGTTGAAGGGCGGCGCGCTAGACGCGCGGTGGTGGAGCCTGACGCTGTATCAGGGCGAGGGGTGGCTCGTACCGAATGCCGCGAACCGCTGGTCGGTCGGGAGTTCGGCGGTTCCGTCTGATGCGTGGATCATCACAGTCGCGCCGGACGCGGCACCCGGCCAGTGGTTGCCCACCGGTGGCGTGGCTAAGTTCGATCTGACGCTCCGCGCCTATCACGCACACAGCGGGCTGTACGCCGATCCGGCCAGCGCGAAACTGCCGACGATAGAACGGGGGGCATGTAAGTGATGCGCCGCTGGATCGTCCCGCTCCTCGTCTTCCTCGGCGTCGCCACGCTCGCCTATCAGGGCACGCTCCTCGCGACACCTTTCGCCCTGATGCGGGTGGCAGCGGCGAAGGCCGGGAAGGGGTTGCCAGTCAATCAATTCGCCTTTGGCCCGATGACGACCGCCGAAAACCAGACCATCGTCCGCCCTTCGCCCGACCTGTCCTACTCGCTCTGCGTGTTCGACGTGTCGAAGGGGCCGGTCCTCGTCCGCAGTGAGCCGATCCCCGGCCATTACTGGTCAGTCAGTATCTTCGACGCCCGCACCGATGTCGCCGCTGTCCGCAGCGACCGCGACACGCGCGGCACCCCCGCCATGCTGGCACTTGTGAAGGCGGGGCAGGTGGCCCCTGCCGGTTACCAAGCAGTGCCCGTGCGCTATGACAAAGGCGTCGTACTCATCCGCATCTTGCTAGCCGACAAGGCGGAGTTCGCCGCGATCGACGCACTCCGCCGCAAATCGTTCTGCCGCGCCGCTTAAAATGCTCCTGTTTTAAGCGGGCGGGCATCGGGAACTGGGGCGATTGCTGTCACCTTGGCATGTTGCTTCAGGTGGGCGTCATAGTCCTTGCGCAATGCCAGATGCGCGTCGCGTTCGCGATTATATGCCGCCTTCCACTTGCCGCCGCCTGACCTGCTCAGCAGGCCAAGCAGCCAGCCGATGACCAAGGTCAGCCCGAGGATCATCCAACCATTGCCTGTTAAGTTTTCCATCGCGAATGCTCCCTTGTTGCGCTGTGGCAACGAAGCAGCGCGCGCGGAGGTTCCCGATCAGCCCTTAAAGACTTCCGAGATCGAGCAGGCAGCGGGGCCGAGAATGACCACAAACAACACCGGCAGGATGAACAGGATCAGCGGCACGGTCATGATCGCGGGCAGACGTGCGGCTTTTTCCTCGGCGCGCATCATGCGTTCGTGACGGAACTCGGCGGACAGCACGCGCAGCGCCGACGCAAGCGGCGTCCCGTATTTCTCGGTCTGGATCATCGTGGTGACGACGCCCTTGACCGAATCGAGGGGGACGCGCGCCGCCAGATTGTCGAACGCCGAGCGCCGGTCGGTCAGGAACCCAAGCTCGATCGCCGTCAGTGCAAACTCATCGCCCGCTTCGGGGTAGGCGCGACCCAGTTCCTTGGAGACGCGACCAAAGGCGGCATCGACGGTCAGGCCAGCTTCGGCGCAGATGACGAGCAGATCGAGCGCATCGGGCAGCCCCTTGCGGATTGCGGCGGTGCGCTTTGTGACCATATTGTTCAGCCAGATATCGGCGAACTTGTAGCTAAAGATCAGCGAGCCGAGCACGACGCCGGTACGCTTCCACGGCGTCCAGTTTTCGAGACCGCCGAACGCATAGACCCACAGCACGACTCCGCCGCCGAGGAAAATTGGCAGGACCAGACGCGCAAAAATGACGACGACGGCCAGATCTTTCGACCGGATACCCGCCTGCATCAGTTTGACCTGTGCAGCTTTCAGCTGTTCGTCCTGCAACACCTTCAGCGAGTTCAGGAATGTCCGCATTTTGTCGGCGGTTTCATTCTTGTTTTGCAGCTTGGCGCGGCGCTTCGACGTCGAGGCGACAATGCCCGCCTTCAGCTGCTCGCGGCGATCATTTAGCGCCTTGACGCGCTTGGCCATGGGGTCACGAACCGTCGTTGCGGCATAGACCGCAACCATCATTGCCATGGCGGCGACGGCGGCGAGCAATGTCGCTACCCACAGGACATCGACCCCCAAAAGTGTCGGACCGGATTGCACAGGCTGCATGTCGATCAGTCCCCGCTTAAATTTCGAACGAGATCATGCGTGACATGACGAACGCGCCAAGGCCCATCCAGCACATTGCGCCGAGTCCGGTGGTGATCAGCTTCGGGTTGGTGAAGAACTGCTGCATGTAAGTGTCGTTGATCGTGTAGATCAAGCCGAACACGATGAACGGCAGCGAGCCGATGATATAGGCCGACGCCTTCGACTCCGACGACATCGCCTTGATCTTCAGCTTCATCTGCGCGCGTGACCGCAACACGCCTGACAGGTTCGAAAGCGTTTCGGCAAGGTTGCCGCCGGTCTCGCGCTGGATCTGGATCGTGATGCAAAAGAACTGGAATTCGGGCGTGCCGAGCCGGTCGGCAGTTTCCTGCAACGCGGCGTCCATGGTGCGGCCGATCTTGATCTTGTCACTCACGCTGCGAAACTCTGCACCGACCGGGCCGGGCACTTCGCTGCCAACGATGCCGAGTGTCTCGGAAATTGGCAGGCCGGAACGCAAACCACGAACGAGCAGCTCGATGGCATCCGGAAAACGCTTGTTGAACAAGTTGACGCGCTTGTTGATCAGGTAGTTGACGGCGAAGTGCGGCAACCCCACCCCCAACGCTGCGCCCAACGCAAGCCCGAGGGGTAGGCTACCAAGTTTCAGATAAGCCAACAGGCCGACAACGACGAGGATGCCGACTGATGTCATCATATATTGTGCAGGGGTCCATGACTTCCCTGTCATCGAAATGCGCTTCTGCAGTTGCGCCGGGTTGGGCAGAATGCGTGAAGCGATCCCGTCCATCCGCGTGGCGCGGTTGGCGTGAATGCGGCGCATCTGGGCTTCGACGACAGCACCCGTAGAACTGGAGTGCCGATCCTTGAGCGCGATAAGACGCCGCGCACTCGCCTTGTCAGCTGAGGGGCCGGAAAAGGCGAAGATCATCAGGACAAGGACCACTAGGATCCCGCCTGCCATGATGGCGATCGGCAACATTTCCACAGTTAGTCCACCTTAGCTTTTGACTTTTTCGGCATCATTGATTTGAAACCGCCTAGTTTTCCAAGCAACGATGATTTTGCCGTTTTCGCCTTTTCATCGCCATCCGAATTGGCAGTTTCATCACCAACCGCTGCAAGTCGATCGACGATTTCTGCGATTGCTGCCCCAACTTTGGTACCCTTGCCCGCTTCGGCCACTGTTTTTCCGAGCTTGGCGGCCTGGGTCACGACTTTGGGATCAAAAGCGACGGCGTAGTCGATCTTGCGTTCAATCGAGCTTTCGAAGTCTTTGCGGCTAATTTCCGACGGGCCGGACGATGCGACACGATTGGCCACGACGATGACCTTACTCTGCGGCGCGTTCGACTTCAGCCACGACAAGATGCGAATCACGTCGCGGGCAGAGGCCAGAGTCAGTTCGGTCACAAGCACAGTCGTCTGAACATCCTGCATCAGGTGCGGGTGCTGGACTAGCATCGCGCGCGGTAGATCGATAATCGTGGTTTCGAACGCCGACCGCATCTCTTCCTGCAACTGATAAAAGGCGGCACCATCGGTTAGCATCGGCTGGTTGATGGGCGCTTCAGCGCTCAGGATTGCGAGTTTGTCATTGGCTTTCACCATTGCCCGTTCGATGAACAGTCCGTCGATGCGGCTGGGGTTCTCGATTGCGTCGGTCAAACCACGCCCCGGCTCGAGATCAAGTGCCAGTGCACCAGTTCCAAAATGTACGTCGAGATCAAGCAGAGCGGTCGAGCGACCGGCGCGGTCACCCATCATCCAGGCGATCGATGTTGCCATCGTCGAGGCACCGGCACCACCGCGGGCACCGATGACTGCGGCCATCATGTGCGGGCGCTCGACACTCGCATCGGCATGGCGCGGTGCATTGAACACCGACTGTGCATTGGCGAAGGCATCGCGGAGCTGGTCGGGACTGAACGGTTTGAGCAGATAATCCTGGATGCCGCTCGCAACGAGATCGCGGAACAGGCGCACATCATTGACCTGACCAGCCGCGATTACCACGGTTCCCGGCTCGCAGACTTCGGCCAGCGCATTAATATCGTTCAGCGGATCACCGCTTTCCGACAGATCAACAAAGAGAATTTGGGGCGACGCCGAGACTGACAAGGTCTGGACTGCGTTGCGCAGTCCACCCTTGTTGATTTTGTCGACAGCCCAGCCGAGCTCGACGGCAACCGGCCGCAGGGCATCTGCAGTCAGGTCGTCGCACACGAACGCCGTGAATGGCTCACGCATTGTACCTGTACGGGAAGGGGACCAAGGCGCGTTCATCTTACTTCCCCTTTGTGGATTCGGACTTGAGGCCGCCTGCACCGGTAGGCGGCGTGTTGCGATATATCCGGATCGCCTTTGCCGCTGTGGCAGCGTCAGGCGATGTCGAGCCCGCACGGCCCGAAATCAGATCACGCGGATCGGCGACCATTGCGGCAATGTTGCTGTTCGTTGCGCAGCCATAGTTCGACAAGGCATGGCCGCCGAAATTCGGGTTGGCCGGGCGGCTCCAGTCAGGGCAATTCGGCACGCTGGCACTCATGCGGCTGACGATGACACGCACCGAACCGGATGGGATATCGCCTTGCGTGATGGGCGCTGTCTCATCGATCAGCAGGCCATAGCGCGCAACGACGGCAGCAACAGCGTCACGTGCACCCGGACCATAGCCCTGAGTATCGACCGAGACGTGATCTCCGTAACGCAACGACAGCGATTCAAACCAGCCGGTCAGTCCGCGGTCGTCGGTTTCCGATAGCCGGTCCGAAGGTGCAGGCAGGTCATAGACATAGTCGGTGCGAGCAACGACCGGCTGATGAACCGATTCTAGTCCACGGTTCTCGGTGCCACAGCCTCCGAGAATGGTGCAACCGAAAAGGGCGAAGACGGTAAGGCTGTGCTTCATGTCAGTTCCCCGCACAATCAATTGGTGAAGCCGGGCGTAGCGCCCGACGATGTTTTACGCGCAGCTTGGCGCTGAACCGGTGCGGGGCTAAGCGCCGCTCCTACCGATGGCCGCGCAGGAACCGTCACGGGCGGTGCCAAGGTTGGCGTTGCGCGCTTGGCATTTTTCTTGCCGCCAAAGTCTTGCCCAAGCAGGAAGTTCTGCAAGTCTGTGGGCGTCTGTAAGCCGTCGGTCGGCAGCTTGATGTCGTTCGCCGATACTGGCTTCACCAGATAGGGCGTGACGATGATCATCAGTTCGGTTTGGTTGCGGCGGTATCCGTTCGACCGGAACAGCGCACCCAGCACTGGCACGTCACCAAGACCCGGGGCCTTGTCGATTGAGTTGGTGTTGGTGTTCTGCATCAGGCCGCCGATCATGAAACTCTGGCCCGAACCAAGTTCAACCGTTGTCTCTGTCCGGCGCGTCGTTACTGCAGGGATGGTGAACCCGTTGAGTGTGACCGCGCCTTCGGAGGAAAGTTGTGAGACTTCCGGGCGAACACGCATCGAGATGCGGCCATCGGCAAGGACGGTTGGTGTAAACGCCAGACTGACGCCGAACTGCTTATACTCGACCGAAACAGTGCCGAGTGCCTGCGAGATTGGGATCGGGAATTCGCCACCGGCAAGGAAGCTGGCAGTTTCGCCCGACAAAGCGGTCAGATTGGGTTCGGCGAGCATCGAGACAAGACCGTTGTTCTCGGCCAGATCGAGCGCGGCCCCCAAGTCGAGTCCGAACAAGCTGCCAAGGAAGCCAAGCGTGGTTTTCCCCGCGCCCAAGCCCTTGAAGTTCAGGGCTGAACCAGCCCTGGTTATGAACTGGCCCGTCGCCGGGTTGAACGGGAGTGAAATCGATCCGGCGGGCAAGCCATATAGCGTCGAGGCGTCGAGCTTGGGGAAGCCGGACACGTCGGCCGTTCCGATTGCACCAAAGTCACGGCCCTGGATAACACCGAAGTTGAGGCCGGTGCCTTGGTCGCGCGACGTCATGTTGACGCCGATCTGTTTCGACAGCGAACGGCTGACCTCGGCGATCTTGACCTGAAGATTGACCTGCAACGGTGTTGCCGTGCGCAGCCGGTTAATCGTTATGATCTTCAGCGTTGCGTTGGGTTGTGAGGTGTCAACGCCGGGGTTCAGATAGCTTTTGACGAGAATTTCTGCCTGTGCAGCATCGTCGGGTGTCGCAACCGTGCCCGTCATGACCGCAACTTGGCCGACGATGGTTACCTTGATGTTCGCATCGGGCATCGCGAGCTTCATGACACGATCAATCGACGTCAGATTCTGCGAGACCCGTACGTTGGTCGCATAGACCACTTGGCCCGATGCGGTTGTCGCAAAGATCGTTGCTTCGCCGTCGTCCTTGCCAAAGATGTGAATCTGGCGCGGATTGTTGACGTACACGTCGGCTGCGTTCGGGTTTGACGTCCAGACGCTTGAGACAGCAGTGGGCAGCGTGACAAGCTGGCCTTGACCGGTCGACAGCACGATTTCCGTCGTCGGGCGTTGCGTGCCGGTGGGCAGTTGGGCCACCCGTGCGGCGGTGCGCGTTGATTTTGCAGCGGGCGCTTTGCGGCCCTTCGACGCTGCGGCGCTGGCGGCGGGCGCAGCGGCAATCATGATGACCGCCATTGTCGCTGCGACCGAACGGTGCAGAAAAGTGGAGTAGCGCATGTTACTTGCCCCCAATCGGAACTTCGGTGACGCTGTTGCCGCGGCCGACTTTGACGACCGGACCTTTCGGCGCTTCGGGATTAATACCGCCGGCCGGAATTCGCTCGGTCGGACGAGCCGCTGCAGGACCGGTTGCCGGGGCGCTGCGACGCTGGAAGCGCGAGACATCGGCACCAGTGACGAAGGTTGGGTTGCTGTCGAGCGGTTGGGCCGCAACAGTCAACGCAAGCTTTCGGTCAGCCTTGGGATCGCCGCTGGTAGGCACATTGACCTCGCCCGATGCAATGGCGCGTTCGAGCTCGGCGGTGTTGTCGGCAATCGGGCGCAGACTGAGTGTCAGCATACCGATTGTCTGTGCAACAGCGATTTTCTCGGCGATGCGCGGTGTTGCTTCGAGCGTAACGGTGTTAAAGGTTTTGACTTCCTTATTGCCGTCCGGACCCTCTGACGATGTCCGCTGGTCGGTCGCGAGTACCCGCATGTTGCGGACAATCGTTTCCGACGTCTTGAGTGGAGGACCGCCGCCGCCAGTGCCTTCGACCGACTGTGTTAGCATCACGTCAACACGGTCACCCGGGAAGACGAAGCCGGCAACACTAGTTTCGGCGCGAACCGCAACCGTTATGGCACGCATGCCCGGCCCGAGTGCTGCAGCAAGGAAGCCACGATCGCCCGGCTGGACAAACGAACCGGTGGTCAGGGGTTGTCCTGCCGCCATCTCGTTGCGCACAACCGAACCACGGAGCACATTTTTGTCGAGCTTTCCTTCGACATAATATGCACCCTTGATCAGGTCTTTCGGCCAAGGCTGAAATTTGAAATCGGTTTCGATCAGGATCGTCCCGATTGGCAGCGTGCGTGTCGCGACGAGCACCTTCGGGCCGGTCGGCTGTGAGAACAGGACAGGTGCAGCAGAGGCTGCAGGCGTCGCCGATTTGACGAACATCTGACGGGCCAGAAGCGCGGTGACGAGCGCCACCACAACTGCACCGACTAACAAAGCGATCTTTTTAGGCTCCATAGCCCCCAGGCCTCCTGCACATCGCGACTTCTGCGATCACCCTGACCTTTCAGGCCAAATGGTTAAGATATCGTTCGGACAATGCGATCAGACCGCCGATCGCGATGGCAATTCCGTACGGATTTTCAAAGGGTCCGTCGGCTCGGGACAGCCGGTGACGCGCAATCATGATGACGGTCAGCACGCCGCCAGCGAGCGCCATAACAAAGATCATCCGCATGAAATCGAGTGGATGAAGGAAGAGTGCGAGGGCCACAATCAGCTTCACATCGCCGCCGCCCATCTGGCCTATGGCAAACACTCCGAGGAAAATGGCGAACACGACGACTGCGATTCCCAATTGAATAGCGACATCGGGCCAGAGCGAGAGTCCCGATGCCCACCAATATGGTATGGCGAGCAATGCAATGGCCAGGTTGAGGCCATTGGGGATGATACGCGTGCGACCGTCGATAAACGCCGCCGCTATCAGCAGTACCGCAACGACCAGTACGAGAACGAATTCGAGATTAACCATCCACGCCCACTAGACGAACCGCCTTGCCAAAACGTAACCGGATGAAATGACTTCCTATCCAGATGCGCGCCGCGCTATCCCCGCTGACGCAACCCTAACGATGTTCGCCTTGCCTGATGGCTGGCCTATCCGCGTGTTCGACCGTCCCGCTCCGGGGAAACGTGGCAGTATTTTGTGGCTGGGCGGGCGTGGCGACATCATCGAGAAATATCTTGAATGTGTCGAGGAATGGCATCGCGCTGGGTGGCATGTCAGCGCGTTCGACTGGCGCGGGCAGGGTGGTTCGGGAAGACTGCTTGCTGATACCAGTGTCGGACACATGCCGGATTTCGCGACTTGGATCGACGATCTTGCCGCATTCTGGGCGGACTGGATAGCACGGACGCCGGGGCCGCATGTCATCATGGGCCATTCGATGGGCGGCCATCTGGTTCTGCGGGCGCTGCTCCAAGGGCGGATCACGCCCGACGCAACCGTGCTGTCCGCGCCAATGCTGGGTTTTGGCAATGGCCCGCTTCCCCAAAGTGTGTCGGGTGGGTTTGCTGCCTTGGTAGCCTTTTTTATCCCTGAGAAAAAAGCGTGGAAGCAGGGTGAAAAGCCCGGCGCGGTCGATGCGCGGCGCCAGTTTTATCTAACGCACGACCCGGATCGTTACGCTGACGAAGTTTACTGGAAAACGCAGAACCCGTCGCTTGCTCTGGGGCCGGCAAGTTGGGCATGGGTCGCAGCGGCCTATCGCTCCAACGCTCTGATCGATGCACCGGGCGCGCTCGAAAGTCTGAAAAACCATGTGCTCGTTATCGGGACCGAGGGGGACAAGCTGGTTAGCCCTGCCGCGATCCATCGTGCCGCTGAACGACTACCGAATGCCGGGTTTCTGATGTTTGACAAAACTGTGGCGCATGAAGTGCTGCGCGAGGTCGATGACGTCCGTAACGCTGGCATGGCCCGAATTGCTGATTTTCTTGACCGCAAGGCACCTGCCCAATGATTGTTGATGTTGTCGTTATCGGCGCGGGGATCGCAGGCGCGAGCGTCGCCGCCGAACTCGCACCCCATTGCCGCGTTGTCATTCTCGAAGCCGAGGACACGCCGGGCTATCACAGCACAGGGCGTTCGGCGGCGTTTTGGCACGAAACACTAGGCGGGCCGCTGGTCCAACCGTTGACGACGGCGTCGCGGGCCGCACTCGAAGCGGGCGGCTTTCTAAAACCGCGGCTGTCGCTTAATGTGGCGACGCATGATGATCTGCCACTGCTGGACGCGCTTGAGGCTAGCTTCGAGGGGACGGGTGTGCGCCTTAAACGCCTCGACCACGCCGGTATTGTTGCGCTCGTTCCGCGCGCGGCCAAAGTGCTGGCAGGAGGGGTTGTCGAGGAAGATTGCGCTGACATCGATGTTGCAGGGTTGCATGCGCAGATGCTCGGCGTCTTCAAGCGAGCTGGCGGGACGTTGAAAACCAGCTTTCGCGTCGACCGGATCGAGCGCGACGGTGATGGCTGGACCGTGGCCGCTGGCGACGATGTCGTACAGGCTGGCGTCGTCGTGAACGCGGCGGGCAGCTGGGCCGACGAAGTTGCGAAACTTGCCGGGGTAAAGCCGCTCGGAATCGCCCCCAAGCGCCGGACAATTGCCCAGGTCCGCGTCGATGGCGACGATGTGCCGCCCGATGGTCCACTGACGATCGACATCGCAGGTGGATTCTATTTCAAGCCCGAAGGGCCGAACCGTGTCTGGGTATGTCCGCACGACGAGACTCCCACCGATGCCTGTGATGCTGCACCCGAGGAACTCGATGTTGCCATCGCCATTGACCGGTTTGAAACCGTGACGTCGTGGCGCGTCCGCGCGGTCGAGCGCAAATGGGCTGGGCTGCGCAGCTTCGCCCCTGACCGGTTGCCGGTTTACGGTTTTGCGCCGGATGCGCCGGGCTTTTTCTGGTGCGCGGGGCAGGGCGGCGTCGGGATCCAGACGGCACCAGCGGCAGGTGCACTATGCGCGTACTTGATTCTCGGTGACAAGGTTGCACTCCCCGCCGGGGTCGATCCGTATTCCTTTACACCGGCTCGATTTGCATGAAGCCTCGACTTCGATAGTCTCTGACGTGTTCTGAACCTAGGAGAATGGCGTGGCGCATTATTTCGAGATCAAGACCAACAAGGCAGGCGAATTTGTCGCCTATTTCAAACACAACAGCGAAACAATGTTCTGGACAGAGGGCTATTCTTCGAAGGCCGGAGCGAAAAACGCTATCGAGTCGATCAAGAAGAACGGCCCTGATGCCGAGGTGCGCGACGCCTGATCCTGCTATGGTCGATTGGCGAGCGCCGCGTCGCTTGCCAGCCGGTCTGCGCGCTCGTTGTCAGGGTGTCCGGCATGACCCTTTACCCACAGCCAGTCGATCCGGTGCGGTTCAGCCGCTGCAATCAGCTCGCGCCACAAATCGGCGTTCTTAACTGGTTGCTTTGACGCGGTTTTCCACCCGTTACGCTGCCATCCCTTCAACCATTTGGTCAATCCGTCCATCACATATCGGCTATCTGTCGATAGCTGGACATGTGAAGGGCGTTTGAGCGCGTCCAGCGCGCGGATCGCCGCCATCAACTCCATGCGGTTGTTGGTCGTCAGGGATTCGCCGCCTGACATATCTTTCTCGACACTGCCATAGCGCAATACGGCGCCCCAGCCGCCGGGGCCGGGATTACCCTTGCATGCGCCGTCAGTGGCGATTTCGACGCGGGGAAGTTCGGGAGATGGGGCGGTCATAACGCGGCGTAATGGTCGAGCCGACGCAGGAACGCGAGCGGGTCTTTCTTAATTACTAGTGCCCCGGGTGGTGTGTTCAGCCAGTCCCATGCGCGGGTGAGCAGAAAGCGCAAACAGGCACCGCGCACCAGAATGGCGAAAGCCGCCCGCTCCGCTACCGTCAGGCCGTGGGTTTCATCATATCCGGCAATAAGGGCATCGCCGACCGCGGCCGAATAGCTGCGCCCGTCGGAATCGAAGCTCCACGCCGCATGGGTTATGGCCACGTCCCACGCGCGCACCTCTGTGCAGGCAAAGTAGAAATCGATAATCCCGCCGACACTGTCGCCGCGCATCAGGACATTGTCGGGGAACAGGTCAGCGTGAATGACCGAGGCTGTGAGATCGTGCGGCCAATTCGTATCGAGCCAGACAAGTTCGGTGTCGATGCGTGCCCGCAGACCGGGCGAAATCAGGTCGAGATCATCCCCGCATTGCGCAGCAAGATCGCGCCATCCTGATAAGCCCATTGCATTGGCGCGCTGGCCTGAAAAATCGGCAACTGCATGGTGCAGTGCACCTAGTGCCGCCCCGGCGGCATGGGCTTGTGTGGCGGTCGGCATACTTACGGAAAAACCGGGCAGGAACTCGATCAGGCACGCGGGACGACCGGCGACCGTCTGCAATTGCACACCGTCACGATCGCAAATGGCGCGAGGTACTGGCAGACTGCGGTCCGCCAGATGGTCGAGCAACGAGAGAAAGAAGGGCAGTTCGGCTTCATCGACACGCTTTTCATAGAGTGTCAGGATGAAACGACCGCCCTCGCCGTCCTTGCCCGAGGTGTCCACCATGTAATTGGTGTTCTCGACACCCTCGGCGATGCCCTTGGCAGACACAAGATTGCCGACATCGTAACGTGCAAGCAAAGTCGTCAGCGCTTCGGCCGTGACGACCGTATAGACCGCCACCTAAGCAGCGAGCCCGCGCGGCAGTTTGAATGACATTGTCTCGACCCGCGTTTCAACCTGTCGTTCGGTGACATCGAATCGGGTGGCAAGGTGATCGACGAGCTCGCGGACCAATATTTCGGGCGCAGATGCCCCGGCGGTAATCCCA
>JANNCK010000366.1:0-1800 GCA_031386545.1 Sphingomonadales bacterium | reverse complement strand
AGAAGGTTGGTGATCTCGCGCCCTTTGGGGCCGAACAACAGCGGCTGCGGGCGACCGGTGGTGCCGCTGGTGGTATGGAACACGACGGGATCGCGTTCCTGTTTTTTGGCGACGCCCGAAAAGTCACCATAGGGCGGATTGTCAGCGACCGAGGCCATCAAGTCGGTCTTGTCGTACACCGGCAGGAGTACGATGTCGTCTAGGCTGCGGATGTCGCCCGCCTCAATGCCCTTTGCACCCCACAGCCTTCGGTAGAAGGGAATTTCCCAGCCGCGCGTCATGAGCCTCGCGAAGCGGACTTCCTGCAGAGCGCGCAGCTCGTCGCGCGACATCGCCCCGTAGGTGCCGACCAAGTCGAGCGGGTAGTCGGCGAGCATCGCCTTGGCGTCGAAAGCCTCGAAATAGGTCGGGAAGGTCATTGAGGCCCCTGAGTCGGTTGGGTGAAATAGGCGAGTGCGTCGTCGAACAGGCGGGCATCAGTGATGTCGCCAGCAAGGTCGCGGGCCAGCGCGCGTTTGGCAGTGGCCTGTTCGGGCGACAGCGGCGCAGCGGGGCTGCCGAGGGTGTCGGGGATGGCACGGTCGATGACGCTGCCGTCGGACATCGTCATGACGAGCCACTGCGGTGACAGGGCGTTGACGTCGGGATTGCCGTCAACTGTTACGATAACTTTTTCGGCGAGAGCGCGGATCACGGGGTCGGCAAAGGTTGTGGGCGTGAAGCGGCGCGGGTCGACGGTACCGTCGGTCAGCATCAGCGCGACGAGCAGCGGCAGGCACAGGCGGGCATAGGCGGGGGTCATGTCGCGGTCGAAGGGACGGCCGACGAGGAGGTGGACGAGGGGCGGGACGAACGCCTCGATACGAGCAGGGTGAGCTTCGACAAGCTCAGCCAAGTCGGTGGGGGAGCGGCCCTCTCCAACCGACTTGGCTGAGCTTGTCGAAACCCCTTTTTGTAAAGCCCCCAATATACCATGGCTGGCCCGCCCACTGGCAAAGGGCTTGGTGCTGATTTCGGAGATACGCCACACCACCCCCAACTCGTGGGTGTAGCGCGACAGCTCGCCGCCATCGAACAGCTTGAAATACCCGAATGGCCCCTCGAACATGTCCTGTGGCCCGGTGAAGCCCGCGCTTGCCAAATCGACCGCGACGATGGCGGCTCGGGCAGCGTTGGCGATCTGGAAAGGGAGGGCGATCGACCCCTCGACATGCGCCTGCATCGTGCCCGCGCAGCTCGAATAGGCGAGGCCGAGCGCATGGCCCATTGGCGCGCCCTCTATCCGTGCGACGGCGGCGGCGGCACCGATCAGGCCAGCGGTGGCAGGGCGGAAAAAGCTGAGCGGGCTGTCGGCGGCGATGCCAAGGCCACAGGCAATATCGACGCCAACCGCGAGTGCGGTCAGCGCAGTGTCGGGGTCGCAGCCACCCCCGTCTTGCGAACAACGCCTGTCGATGGCCGCGCCTAATGCCGCGGTGACGACCGACATGGCGTGGACGACGGCGGGTTCGTGGACCGCATCCCATTCGAGGCAGTGGATGCGGTAGCCGTTGACGAAAGCGGCGGCGGCGGCGGGGAGGCGCGCTGCACTGCCGAGCAGGCGCGCGTCGGTGCCGCTGCCGAAACGTCGCGCGGTTTGGAGGATGGCGTCGGCACCGGGAGCGGTCGCGCCTGCGGCACCGACGGCGAGCGTGTCGGCGAGCAGGCGGGTCGCGTCGGCGCGGACTTGCGGCGGCAGCGCGTGCGGGGCGGATGCGAAGTCGAGGAGGGCGGCGGTGGGGGTCACGCCTCGGCTCTTCC
>JANNCK010000321.1:0-9755 GCA_031386545.1 Sphingomonadales bacterium | reverse complement strand
GTCTGCCCGTGGCCTGCCCTTGCATCAGTGCACCTTTGTGCCCGACAGTGAAGACCAGTTCACCAGCGACCATGGCTGGAACTTTCCTGACGATGCTGAACGCCTCAAACCCCTGATTGAACAAGTCCACGCGCGCGGCGTGCGCGTCAGCCTCTTCATGGACCCGATTCCTGAGGCCATGGCGGCGGCAAAAGCCGTTGGCGCTGACCGCGTCGAGTTCTACACCGAAACCTATGCGCGGGCCTGGGCTGAAAGCGGAAAAGACAAGGCTTTAGAGCTCTTTGCCCAGGCAGCACGGGCAGCAGCTGCTATCGATTTGGGAGTAAATGCCGGCCACGACCTGAACCGCGACATGCGAGCGCAGCGAAGCAAACCAGGCACCGTTTATGCCGCCGGATTGCGTCGCTGCGCTCGCAACAACGATACAGGGTTAATCCACCCCTTGCGAGGGGTGGATTTGGGAATGGTTCAGTCCTCTGCGCCGAAGGTGCGCTGCCACCAGCCGCCGCGACGGGGACTGTCGGCCTCGGTGTTGGGGGCAGTGTCGTCACCGGATTCCGCCGGTGTTTCCGCGACATCGGCAACCGGCGTGGCCTTGGCCTTGCGTGTCCGCTTGGGCTTTTCGACCGGGACGGGTTCGGCTTCGGCCTCGACCGCAACGACGGCTTCGGGTTCGGCAGTGGCGGTTGCGGCCTTGGTTTTGCGGACCCGCTTGGGCTTTTCAGCGACGGGTTCTTCGACCGTGACTGCAGGTGCTGGCTCGACGGCTGGCTCGACGTCGGTGACCGCCTCAACCTTGGCCTTGCGGGTGCGTTTTGGCTTGGCGGCGGCGGCCTCGACGGCAGCAGGTGCTTCGTCAGCCGTGACAACCGCGTCACTCACGCCTTCTGCGGCATCAGCAGCAGTGTCTCCGGCTGGCGCGCCTTCGGCATCGCCGCGACCACGCCGACGGCGTCCGCCACGACGGTTGCGCCGCTTGCGGTCGCCTTCCTCGCGCGCAGGGGCTTCGCCGTCGGCCTCGGGCGCGTCACCCTCGACAGCTTCGACACCCTCGGCAGGTGCCTCGTCGGTTGCTTCTCCCGCCGGACCCTCGTCACGGCGACCGCGCCTACCGCGACGGCGGCGACGACGGCCACGACCGCCTTCGCCGTCACTTTCGCCTTCGGTGCGCTCGCGTGCTTCGCGCGGCTCGCGGGGACGGCGCTCGCTGCGCGCTTCATCCTCGGCGACGACTTCCTCCTCGTCGTCAGCCTCTTCCTCGATATAATCGTCCTCGTCCTCAACATAGACCGGCGCTTCGATGCGCGGGGTGAAGGCGGGCGGCGGGCCGGAGACATCGACCGTCATCCGTGCGCCTTCGTCCTCATTGTCGGAGGCGACTTCGATAACGACACCGTAGCGTGCTTCGATCTCGGCGAGCTCGGCGCGCTTTTTGTTGAGCACATAAAGCGCGGCTTCCTTGCTCGCGGTGAGCACGAGGCGGCTGCCGCGACCGCGGCCAGCCTCGTCCTCAAGCATACGCAGTGCCGAAAGGCCTGCTGACGAAGCGGTGCGGACGAGCCCCGTTCCCTCGCAGTGCGGACACTGGCGGGTGGAGGCTTCGAGCACGCCGGTGCGAAGGCGCTGGCGGCTCATTTCGAGCAAACCGAATGACGAAATGCGGCCAACCTGAATACGCGCGCGGTCATCGGAAAGGGCGGTCTTCATCGCCTTTTCGACTTTGCGGATATTGCCGTTCGATTCCATGTCGATGAAATCGATCACAACCAACCCGGCCATGTCGCGCAGGCGCAACTGGCGAGCGATCTCATGCGCGGCTTCGAGATTGGTGTTAACTGCGGTCGCTTCGATACCGTGCTCGCGGGTTGAACGCCCAGAGTTGATGTCGATCGACACCAAGGCCTCGGTCGGGTTGATGACCAGATAGCCGCCTGATTTGAGCTGGACGACCGGATTGTACATCGCGGCCAGCTGGTCCTCGACATTGTTGCGCTGAAACAGCGGCACCGAATCGGCATAGGGCTTAACGCGGCGGGCGTGGCTCGGCATCAGCAGCTTCATATACTGCTTGGCCTGCGCGTAGCCCTCGTCGCCCTCGATGACGACCTCGTCAATGTCCTTGTTATAGATGTCGCGGATCGCACGCTTGATGAGGTCGCTGTCCTGATAGACTAGGGCGGGCGCAGCGGACGCGAGGGTTTTGTCGCGGATCTCGTCCCACAGGCGGGCAAGATAGTCGAAATCACGCCTGATTTCGACCTTGGTCCGCTGAAGGCCAGCCGTGCGGACAATGCAGCCCATAGTCTTGGGCAGTGCCATGTCGGCCATGATCGATTTCAGCCGCTTGCGGTCAGCGGCGTTCGAAATCTTGCGGCTGATTCCGCCGCCATGCGACGTGTTCGGCATCAGGACGCAATAACGCCCCGCGAGCGACAAATAGCTGGTCAGCGCCGCGCCCTTGTTGCCGCGTTCTTCCTTGACGACTTGCACCAGCAGCACTTGGCGGCGGCGGATGACGTCCTGAATTTTGTAGCGGCGGCGCAGGTTCATCCGCTTTTGACGGAGGTTCTCGGCAGCCTTTTCGTCGATGCCATTGCCGCTGGCGGTCGACGCGGGTGGGGGGGCGTCGTCGTCATGGTCTTCTTCGTCCGAATCGGGCCGGTCGTTGTCGCGACCGTCGTCATCGTGATGCGCGTCGAGGCTGTCGTCGAGGACGTCATCGTCGCCGTGATCATAGTCATCATCGCCCGCGCGCAGGCGCTCTTCCTCAGCAGCGTGTTCGGCCTCTTCACGAAGCAGGGCTTCGCGGTCTTCCTTGGGAATCTGGTAATAATCCGGGTGGATTTCGGCGAAGGCGAGGAAGCCGTGCCGGTTACCGCCGTAATCGACGAACGCCGCCTGAAGCGACGGTTCGACGCGGGTTACCTTGGCGAGGTAGATATTTCCCTTGAGCTGTTTGTGCTCGGCCGATTCGAAATCAAATTCTTCGATCCGGTTACCTTTGACGACTGCGACCCGGGTTTCTTCCCGGTGGCGCGCATCGATCAGCATACGCATTGTCATGTAAGTTTCTCCGGGCGCGCAGCCGCCGCACATCATGCCGGGCGGGCGCACCATTTGTCCTGCAGCAGTTCATGGGCGCGGCTCCTCGCGCACCGCTGCTGCGGGTGGTTGGTGGTCATTGAGCGTGTCTGCCCACGCAGCATGCCCGGCTATCAACGCCGGGAAAGACGTCCGACCGCGCAACCGGACAGCGTGTCCGGCAAGTGCGCAGTGCGAAATGTCATGCAACATGTGAGCTTCAACCTGTCGGGCGGTTGCGGAAAGGCGAAAGCCTGCAACTGTCCCGGGCGAAGGCCTAGCAGCCTCGTCACGCCACGGCAACAACCATGCGGGGACCACCCGCACCGGCGCTGCGCGAATCCTTTCGTGGCAAACTTGGTGTTAACCCCACCCCTGAACCGCGTTTTGAGAGGCCCGACGTAAATCTGCCTCCAACAGGGGTTAATTTCGGGAAACCGGTTCACCATGCAATATTTGTGGACCGCGCAAGGTGTTGCGCGGCAAAGAGCAGTTGTGTCCGCACTTCTGCCGATCCTCGCGGCAATCGCAACGCAGGCCCAGGCGGGTCAGGTCACCGGTGTGGACATCGCCGATGATCGCATCATTGTGCGTTTTGACGGGACCGTGGCCAAGGCGACGAGCTTTGTGCTTGCCGGGCCTGACCGGATCGCGGTCGATGTCGAAGGCGGCGAAGTCGGCGCGCCCGTTGCGGGAAGCGGCCCGGTTACGCGGGTGCGGCAGGGCAATTATGCTGCGGGCACGACGCGCATCGTTTTCGATCTGAATGCGCCACAGGGCGTGCGCGGCGGGCGATTCTCCGATGATGGCCGCGCGCTGATGCTCGACCTTGCGCCGCTAGGTGAAGCGGCGGTGGCCAGAGCGGTCGCGGCACCGCGCAAGCTCTATCTCCCGCCCGAGGCACACCGTGCTGCGCCGCCGCGCAGCCGATATAGTGTGACGGTGGATATTCCCGCGATGCAGGCTGGCCTGCCGCGTCCGCGCATCATGGGGCCTGCCGGGCGTCCGCTGGTCGTGATCGATGCGGGACATGGCGGGCATGATCCGGGTGCGATTGGTGCGAACGGTGCGCGCGAAAAGGACATCACCCTCGCGCTCGCCAAGTCAATCCGTGACGAACTGCTTGCCGGTGGGCGGGTGCGGGTGGCGATGACCCGCGATGACGACCGCTTTCTCGTGCTCGGCGAACGCGCGCAAATTGCCCGTGGCATGAAGGCCGATCTGTTTATCTCTGTACACGCCGACAGCGCGCCGGGGACCGAGGCGACGGGTGCCACCATCTATACATTGTCCGAAGTTGCTTCGAGCCGGAACGCTGCCGCACTTGCCGCGCGCGAGAACCGCGCCGACGTCATCAACGGGGTCAATCTGGGTGGCGAATCGTCCGACGTTTCGTCGATCCTGATCGACCTTGCTCAACGCGAAACAATCAACGCGAGCGCGCGTTTTGCCGACCTCGTCAAGCGCGAGAGCAGCGGCGTCCCGTTCAAGCGCGACTATCACCAGATGGCCGGACTCGCCGTTCTGAAGGCGCCCGATATGCCCGCCATCCTGTTCGAGGCAGGCTATATCAGCAGCGCGAGCGATGTCGCGCGACTGACGTCTGCCGAAGGAAAACGCGCCGTTGCCGTGACGCTCCGTCGCGCAGTAGATGTCCAGTTCGCCCGCCGGATGGCGTCGCGGTAACACACGGCTTTCCCGAACCGGTTTCGCACATTAGACGCGGTGGGGATGACTGAAGCTGCCGAACCCGAGAACCTTCGCCTCACCCTGACACGACAGGGCGGCGCTGCTATTGAATTCGCCCGCGGTGTGTGGGCCAGCCGTTGGGGGCGGCGCGCCGTCATCGCTGCCGGTTTTCTGGCGCTTGCCTATGTTGCGTTCTGGTTCGCGTTCGTGCGCGGCCTGCCCGATGCGTCGGCACTGCTCAAATACGAGCCGCCGCTGCCCACCAACATCCGTTCGATCGACGGGACGCCGGTGTATAGTTACGCTCGCGAGCGCCGCGTCCAGTTGAGCTATGACGAATATCCGCCGCTGCTGGTCAAGGCCTATCTGGCTGCCGAGGACCGTACATTCTTTGACCATGGCGGTGTCGATTATCCCGGTGTTATCCGCGCGCTGTTTACCAATCTCACGCGCTCCGGTCGTCCGGTCGGTGCCTCGACGATCACACAGCAGGTCGCCAAGAACCTGCTGATCGGCAACGAGTTCAGCTATTCACGCAAGGCCAAAGAAGCGATACTGGCCTTCCGGATCGAAGCGGCGCTGACCAAGCCGCAAATTCTTGAACTCTACTTCAACCAGATCGCGCTCGGACGAAATGCATTCGGGGTGCAATCGGCGGCACTCGCCTATTTCGGCAAGGACGCCAAGGATCTGGTTCTTCCCGAGATGGCGTATCTGGCGATCCTGCCCAAGGGGCCGTCGAATTACCGGCCCGAGCGGTTTTATGACAGGGCAATGACCCGGCGGAACTGGGTACTCGGTGAAATGCTGCGCAATGATTTTATCGATCAGGTGCAACATGACGCCGCCGTGGCAACACCGCTCGGCACGATACCGCGTATGCAGATCAAGGATGAAGTTGTCGGTGGCTATTTCACCGAAGAGGTCCGCCGACAGCTGATCGACAAATTCGGCGAGAATGCCAAGGACGGCCCTTATTCGGTCTATGCCGGCGGCCTGTGGGTGCGCAGTTCGATCGACACGCGGCTACAGGGTTTTGCCGAAACGGCACTTCGCGAAGGGTTGCTGCGGTTTGATCGGGGTCGCGGCTGGAGCGGCCCATCGGGCAAGGTCGATGTCTCGGGCAATTGGCAACAGGCATTTGCGGCAGCGAACCTCGGCGTGACCTATAAGGACTGGCGGACAGCAGTCGTTTTGGCGAAAACCGAAGGCGCAGCACAGCTCGGCTTTGTTGACGGCACGCAGGGGCGCTTGCTGTCCTATGCCGCATCGATGCCGCGCAAAGGCGGCGGCGCAGCATTCAACTGGCTGAACCCTGGCGATGTCATTGTTGTTGCCCCCGAAGGCGGCGAATGGTCGCTGCGCAGTGTGCCCGAAATCTCGGGCGGTATGGTCGTCCAGAACCCGCACACCGGACAGATTCTGGCGATGCAGGGTGGTTTCGACGCGCGGCTCGGTAGCTTTAACCGTGCGACACAGGCGCTGCGCCAGCCGGGATCGAGCTTCAAACCGTTCGTTTACGCCTCTGCGCTCGACCATGGCATGACGCCCGCCTCGATCATCGTCGATGGACCGTTCTGCGTCTATCAGGGCGCGGCATTGGGGCGGAAATGCTTCCGCAATTTCGGCAATGCCAGCGGTGCGGGCCCGCAGACAATGCGCTGGGGCGTCGAGCAATCGCGCAATCTGATGACAGTGCGTGCCGCCAGCCAGACGGGCATGGATAATGTCGTGAAGATGGCCGAGGCAGTCGGGATCAGCGACCCCGGCAAACCATACCCTGCCGTGCTCGCCGTGGCGCTAGGCGCAGGCGACACGACGGTGGCCAAGATGGTCAACGCCTATTCAGTGCTTGCGTCGAACGGTCGCGCAACGACGCCAACGCTCATCGATTTCGTGCAGGACCGCAACGGCAAGGTCGTGTTTCGCGCTGACATGCGCGCCTGCGAGCGGTGCAACATGGCCGAATATGACGGCAAGCCGATGCCGCGCCCGCCGACCCGCACCAAACAGGTCATGGACGCGATGACCGCCTATCAGGTCGTGCATATCACCGAGGGCGTGATCCAGCGTGGCACCGCCACCGTGTTGCGCGATCTCGACCGGCCGGTTTTCGGCAAGACCGGCACCACATCGGGTCCGACCAATGTCTGGTTCGTCGGCGGGTCGGCCGACCTCGTTGGCGGAGTTTATCTTGGCTATGACAAGCCGCGCAGCATGGGCGGCGGCGCTCAGGGCGGCGTGATTGCCGCGCCGATCTTCAAAGCATTTGCCAAGCCCGCGTTCGAGGGGATGCCCGTCGTCCCCTTTCGTGCGCCGCCCGGCATCCGCATGGTCCGCATCGACCGCAAATCGGGCAAGCGTGTCTATGGTGCGTGGCCAACCGAGAGTGATCCCAAAGCGGGGGTTATCTGGGAAGCGTTCAAGCCCGAAAGCGAACCACGCCGTTCGATCCGCAGCGACGAAGTGCCAACCGCTGTTGTGGCGAAAAAGGCTGCACCCAAGGTAGAGACACAAACGCGACAGGACAGCGATTTCTTGCAAAGGCAGGGCGGCATCTATTAACGCGCTGCACAATGAATGCCGTCACCCCGAACTTGTTTCGGGGTCCACCCTTCCACCTGTGCAGCCGCTCGGGCGGACGGGTGGATGCTGAAACAAGTTCAGCATGACGGAGCCGGGAGGGGGCAGTGCCTTCTCCCAAACCGGATGAGGAACACCCTATGCGCGCCGAAGCGCAAGCCCATATCGACCAGATCAAGTCTGCCCTCGCTTTGCTGCGCCGCTTTATCGATTGGGATAAGGCGCTGGCGCGGCTTGAGGAACTCAACGCCATGGTCGAAGATCAGGCGCTGTGGAATGATCCCAAGGCGGCGCAAATCGTGATGCGCGAGCGTCGACGGCTGGAGGAAGCCATCGGGGCCACGCGCGCGACGCAGGCCGAACTCGACGACACGGTCGAATTGCTGGAGATGGCCGAAGCCGAAGGCGATAATGCCATGATTGACGATGGCATCGCGCAGTTGGCGGCCATGGCCGAACAGGCCGAACGCGACAAGGTTGCGGCGCTGCTCGCGGGCGAGGCCGATGCCAATGATACCTATATCGAGGTCAATGCCGGGGCAGGCGGCACCGAAAGCAACGACTGGGCCGAAATGCTCGGGCGCATGTACATGCGATGGGGCGAGCGCCACAAGATGAAGGTCGAGACCATCGACTATCATGCCGGCGACCAGGCCGGGATCAAGTCGGTGACGTATCTGCTCAAGGGCGAGAACGCCTATGGCTATGCCAAGACCGAAAGCGGGGTTCACCGGCTGGTCCGCATCAGTCCGTTTGGCAGCGGCGACAAGCGCCAGACGAGTTTCGCCAGCGTCTGGGTCTATCCGGTGGTCGACGAGAATATCGATATCGAGATCGTCGAAAGCGAACTCCGCATCGACACTTTTCGTGCCTCTGGCGCTGGCGGGCAGCACATCAACACGACCGATTCAGCGGTGCGGATCACCCATTTACCGACCAACATCGTCGTTCAGTGCCAGAACCAGCGCAGCCAGCACAAGAACAAGGCGGAAGCGATGAACCAGCTCCGCGCGCGGCTCTACGAGGCCGAACTGCAAAAGCGCGAGGCCGAGGCGAGCGCAAATGCCGCATCGAAGACCGACATCGGCTGGGGCCACCAGATCCGGTCCTATGTCATGCAGCCGTACCAGATGGTGAAGGACTTGCGGACAGGCGTGGTGTCGAGCTCGCCGAGCGATGTTCTCGATGGCGATCTCGACCGGTTCATGGCGGCGGCGCTGTCGCAGCGGGTGACGGGCGAGAAGGTTGTCGTGGAGGATGTGGATTGACGAAGGCCTCTTCGCCGAGCGTCAGCGAGGTGCTCGTTCGAGCGTCAGCGAGAACTGGTGCAGCACACACCTCGCTGTCGCTCGGCGGGGCTTCTCGCTGGCGCTCGAAGAAGAGTGCCTTGCTCGGCACATTTGCTCTCCTCGCCGCCTGTAACAGCTCAACCACTACCCCCAGCCCCAAACCAACCGCCTTCCCGGCCGCCGCGCGCCCTGTGGCTAGCATCGTTTCGCCGCGCTGGTCCGACGAGGACAGCCGCGACAAGGCGGGCGAATCGGTTGAGGTGATGAACCGCGCCGGCGTCGCGCCCGGCATGACGGTGGCGGACATTGGCGCAGGCGAGGGTTATTACACCATTCGCCTTGCTGCGCGCATCGGTGCGAAGGGCCGCGTGCTGGCGCAGGACATTGTGCCCGAGGTCCGCGATGCGCTGGCCGAACGGGTGACGCGCGAGCGGCTCGACAATGTCAGTGTGAAACTGGGAACGCCCGATAATCCGGGCCTGCCGGAGAACAGCTTCGATCGCGTGTTCCTCGTCCACATGTACCACGAGATCGAAAGCCCTTACGCCTTCCTCTGGCACCTGCGCCCGGCAACGCGCGGCGGGGGACGAATTGTCGTCGTCGATGCCGACCGCCCGACCAACCAGCACGGCACGCCGCCCGCGCTGCTGAAATGCGAGTTTGCAGCGGTCGGATACAAGCAGGTCGATTTTCAGCCGATGCCGTCAGCAGGCGGCTATCTCGCCGCGTTCGAACCGAGCGACGCGCGCCCCGAGCCGGGCGCGATCAAGGTGTGTAGAGTTTGAATCAGCGCACGACGTAATTGGGGACTGTCCCCAATTACGACTCAAGCAGCTAAATATCCCCGCCCTGATACTTTAGTTCCAGATACTTCCCCTGCGTCGCCAGCCGCTCTAGGTCGCCGCGCGCGAGGTTTTCGCTCATCCGCGATAATTCGGTATCGACGACTGCCAGCCCGTCGAGCAGCTGCTTTTCGGGCACGATCCCGTCGGTATCGACACGGCGCAGCGCGATCGGCACGCGGGTGTAACCCTTGACCAGTTCGGGCAGCTCGTCGCCGATCAGGCGTCGGACGGCGGCGGCGGCGGGTTCGCGTTCGTCGAGTGTCTGGAG
>JANNCK010000302.1:0-12850 GCA_031386545.1 Sphingomonadales bacterium | reverse complement strand
CTGCTGAAGGCGGCGTGGGAGGATGCGCGGGCGAAGATGACCGATGTGGGGCGGCTGACCGCGCTGCTCGACCGGGCCGAGGGGACGATCCTGCATGTCGATGTACCGCGCGTCACGCCGCTGGCGGTGCCGGTGCTGGTCATGATCGGGCGTGAAAGCGTGCCGCAGAGGAGTGCGGACGACGCGCTGCTGTTGGAGGCAGAAGGGTTGGCAGCAGAGGCTATGTCAAAGTGAACCACCGCCCCGGCTAAGCCGGGGCGGTATATTCAGATCACTCGCCTGCGCTGAGATTCACCGCGGCATGTTTGCCACGGCGATCAACCTCGATTTCGAACGATAGGCGCTCGCCTTCGTTCAGGCTGCTCATACCGGCGCGTTCAACCGCCGAAATGTGCACGAACGCATCGGGCTGTCCGTCGTCGCGCTGGATAAAGCCGAAGCCCTTCATCGCGTTGAAGAACTTGACCGTCCCGCTCGCCTTTTCACCGGTCAGGGTGCGCTGTGGTGCACCACCGTCACCGCCGCCGCCGCCGCCATAGCCGCCCCCAGCAGGGCCACCACGCGGGGCCGCATCACGGTCGCGCGGGGGACCACGGTCGGTGACGGGCATTGGCTCGCCATCGATCTTGAGCTCGGTTGCCGAAATACGGCCGCCGCGATCAACAAGGGTGAAGCCCATCGGCTGTCCCTCGGCCAGGCCGACAAGACCGGCTTGCTCGACCGCAGAGATGTGCACAAACACGTCTTCGCCGCCGTCATCGCGGACAACAAAGCCAAAGCCCTTTTGCGCGTTGAAGAATTTCACGACGCCCGTGCCTTCGCCGACGACCTGCGCCGGCATACCGCCGCGCGGTGCGCCGCCGCCACCGGCAAAGCCGCCGCCACCGCCAGCACCGCCGCCGCTGCGGAATCCACCGCCGCCGCCACCGCCACCGCCGAAGCGATCACCGCCGCCGCTGTTGAAGCCGCCGCCACCGCCAAAACGATCACCGCCGCCACCGCCGCCTGCGCCACCACCGTAAGTGCTGCTGCCGCCGCCGAAGTTGTCATCACCGAACTTATCGCGTCCGCGCCCGCCACGATCGCCGCGGCGTCCTTTGTCGAAACTCATGCCTAGATCCGTATTCCTGTAACTCGCCCGCCTAACATTCCCACGAAAAATCCATGCCCAGGACGACGGACACAGGCCTTTCGGGCGCGAATCGCTTTGCGCCAGTCCACTGGCGTAATGTAAAAAGGTCCAATCTGCGAGCGGTTTTACTTGCAACCGCCGCCTGTCAGATCAGGAAGGTTTCCGGGTCAGGCATCGGTGCGCGCTGCTGGGCCTTTACCAGCGACATGACGGCACGCACAATTAACCAGACCGTGAGGGCCAGAAGAACAAGAAACCCGACCCCGAGAATCATCGTCACAACGCCGACGGCCCCGGCGGCCAGCCCGATCCAGAATGTCCGGATCAAATAAGTATAATGAGTTGCCTCCCACGGTTCATGCGCGTCGCCGCGCCAGACATAGGCAAGCGCCAAGCCGACAATGGCGGCAACGCCGGTCACCACCCCCGCCAGATAAAGCAGAGCAACAATTGTCGGCCGGTTGAGGTCGAAACCGGTTGGCGGGCTGCTGGCCATCATGAATTCCCCTTTGCTGTAGCGTGCAAAACTTGCAGCGGGCGGCTTCGCAATGCAAATGGCTTTGCAATTGCACCGGAGAGCCTGATTGACCGTCCACCTTCATGAAGAAGATCTGCCCGCCGGGGTTCTGGCACCTGGGCCGGTTGCGATCGATACCGAGACAATGGGCCTGCATCCGGCGCGTGACCGGTTGTGCCTCGTCCAGATTTCGGATGGGCACGGCGACGAACATCTCGTGCGGTTTGCCGCGGGGAGCGACTATGCCGCGCCGAATTTGCGCGCAGTCCTTACTGATCCGGCGCGCCTGAAACTCTATCACTTTGCGCGTTTCGATCTGGCGTCAATTCAGGCCTATATCGGCGTGATGGCCGAGCCTGCCTATTGCACCAAAATCGCGTCGCGGCTGATCCGGACCTACACCGACCGGCACGGGTTGAAGGAAATTGTCCGCGAATTGCTCGGCACCGAATTGTCCAAGGCGCAGCAGTCGTCGGATTGGGGATCGCCCCTATTGACCGACGCACAGAAAGAATATGCCGCGTCCGACGTCCGCTATCTGCACCGGTTGCGCGACGAACTCGACGTGCGGCTGGCTCGCGAGGGACGGACGGCGCTGGCACAGGGCTGTTTCGACTTCCTGCCGCACCGCGCGCGGCTCGATCTGGCGGGCTGGCCTGAAATCGATATTTTTGCCCATGTCTGATGCCGCCGCGCTGGGGCGTGACAAGCGCATGCGCTGGGCCCGGCCCGGCAGCCGCCACGACCGCAATGTCCGTGTGGCGCGTGTGGCGCTGCCCGCCTTTGTCGGTGCGCTGGCGGCAATCCTTGCGATTACGCCGCTGACCCAGCGTGCGGAGGTCAGCTTTGTCCTGTCGAAGGACCGTGTGGCGATGGCCAAAGAGCGGATGCGGGTAACGCAAGCGCAATATCGCGGGCAGGACGACAAGGGACAGGGCTTTGTCCTCAATGCCGGATCGGCACTGCAGTCGACCTCGAAAGAGCCGGTTGTCCAGCTCGGTAATCTGTCGGCGGAACTCTCCAGTGTGACCGGCCCCTCGACGATCATCGCCCCGCAGGCGCGCTATAATCTCGATTCGGAAAAGCTCGATGTAAACGGACCGCTGACCTACCAGTCGGCGGACGGGTATAAATTATCGACGAGCAATGTCGGGGCCGACCTCAACACCCGCCAGCTGTCGAGCGCGTCGCCGGTCGCGGGGCAGATGCCACTCGGCAGCTTTAGCGCGGGCAATATCAAGGTCGATCTCGGCGAACGGACGGTGACACTTGGCGGCCGCGCCCGCTTGCATATTGTCCAAGGCGCGATCAGAGGTCAGCGATGATGCCGAAAGCCCTTGTTGCCCTTGTCCTTGTGGCTGTTGCCGCGCCTCTGGGCGGGCAGGGACTCAAAAACCACAATTCGAATGCTCCGGTCGATTTCGAGGCGGACCGTATCGAAGTGCAGGACCGTGCCGACCGGGCGGTACTCGCGGGCAATGTGAAAGTACGCCAGGGCAGTCTCGCACTCGACGCTGCGCGGCTGACGGTCGCTTACACCGGCGCGCTGACCGCCGGAAACCCGACGGTCCAGCGTCTCGACGCTTCGGGCGGGGTAACGGTGCGGAGTCCGGGCGAAACCGCCAGCGGTGAATTTGCCAGTTACGACCTTAACCGCCGCCTTATTACGATGATCGGCGGCGTAACCCTGAACCAAGGGTCGAATGTCCTGCGCGGCGGGCGACTGGTGATCGACCTCAACAGCGGCCGGTCGATTGTTGATGGCCGGTCGTCGGGCGGTGCCCCGGGTGTGATCGGCGGAACCGGCGGTCGGGTGTCGGGCCGTTTCAGCGTGCCCCAGCGCGCGAACTGACCGTTCCGGCGCAAACTTCCCTTATCGGCTATGCAATTATCCTGCCAATTGCGGCAATTGTAACCTTCCTTTAACCACAGGCTGCGACCTGATGGAGTTGTGATGTCTGACGCAGCCATGCTCGACCGGCCGGATAGCGGCCTCAACCACGGCACTGGCGGGGCAGGGCTGGAGGTCGTGTCGATCGCGAAATCCTATGACCGCCGTGTTGTCCTGTCGGATGTGTCGCTGTCGGTGGGTCCGGGCGAAGTGCTCGGCCTGCTGGGACCGAACGGCGCGGGCAAAACGACGTGCTTTTATTCGATTATGGGGCTGGTGAAGCCCGATTCGGGGCGCGTGACGCTCGACGGGGTCGAGATCACGGGCTTGCCGATGTACCGCCGCGCCGTGATGGGCTTGGGCTATTTGCCGCAGGAAACCTCGATTTTTCGCGGGATGACAGTCGCGCAGAACATCATGTCGGTGCTCGAACTCGCCGAACCCGACAAAAATGCCAGGGCGGCACGGCTCGACCAGTTGTTGGGTGAATTCCACCTCGACAGTTTGCGTGACTCGATGGCAACGGCGCTGTCAGGCGGCGAACGGCGACGTTGTGAAATTGCGCGCGCGCTGGCTGCCGATCCGTCGATCATGCTGCTCGATGAGCCATTTGCCGGCATTGATCCAATTTCGATTTCTGACATTCGCGCGCTGATTATCCAGCTTAAGTCGCGCGGCATCGGCGTGCTCATCACGGACCATAATGTCCGCGAGACGCTCGACATCTGCGACCGTGCCTGCATAATTTACGACGGCCGTGTGCTGTTTGCGGGCACGCCGCAGGCACTGGTCGCCGACGAAAACGTGCGCCGCCTGTACCTTGGCGAGAGTTTCTCGCTCTAGCGCGATGGCGATGGGTCCGCGCCTCGAACTGCGGCAAAGCCAATCGCTGGTGATGACCCCGCAGTTGCAGCAGGCGATCCGCCTGCTCGCGCTGTCGAACCTCGAAATCGAAAGCTTTGTTGCCGAGGAAATCGAGAAAAACCCGCTGCTCGAAGCAGGTGAAATGCGCGAAACGGTGACGGCTGACCGCGAAACCGATGGCGACAGCATCCCCGAGCCCGCCACCGCCGACGACCTGATGCTGGCGGGTAAGAGCGAGACCGATTCCCCCCTCGATGCCGATTATGCCGCCGACACGTTTCACCACGACAGCGCCGCCGACAGCGGCATGGGCAGCGGATCAGCCTCCGGCGAAGATATCGACTTCGACAGTTTCGAGGGGGCGGCGGAAACGCTCGCGGACCATCTGATGGCGCAGCTGGGTATGGCGCTCGACGGCGGCGACCTCGCGGTGGCGCGGGTGATTGTCGATGCGCTCGACGATGCGGGCTATCTGATCGAGTCCCTGCGCGACCTGTCCGACCGGCTCGGCGTGCCGCTGGTCCAGGTCGAGGCTATTCTCGGTGTTGTCCAAAGCTGCGACCCGACCGGTGTGGGTGCGCGCACTTTGTCCGAATGCCTTGCGCTACAGGCCAAAGAGGCGGACCGTTACGACCCGTGCATGGCGCTGCTCATCGACAATCTCGAATTGCTTGCGGGGGGGCGGATCGCCCAGCTTCAGCGCCAAATGCAAAGAATCTGTATGGTCGATGACGAGGACATGGCCGACATGATCCGCGAGCTGCGCGGCTATGATCCAAAGCCGGGCTGCCGGTTCGGGTCGGGCCGCATCGAATCGGTGACGCCGGATGTCTATGTGACGCGCGGCGGCCCAAAGAACTCTGGGGGCTGGCAGGTCGAGATCAATAGCGGGTCGCTGCCGCGTGTCCTCGTCGACCGGCGCTATCATGCCGAACTGGCGGCGGGGGCAAAGGACAAGGCGTCGAAAATGTGGGTCGCCGAAAGTCTGGCGAGCGCAAGCTGGCTGGTGAAGGCGCTCGACCAGCGCCAGCGCACCATCGTCACCGTCGCCACCGAAATCGTGAAGCAGCAGGAAGCGTTCTTCCTCCACGGCGTTGCCCAGTTGCGCCCGCTGGTGCTGCGGACTGTTGCGGAGGCGGTCGGCCTGCACGAATCAACCGTCAGCCGCGTCACCAGCAACAAATATCTCAGCTGCGCGCGCGGGATGTTCGAGCTGAAATATTTCTTCACCAGCGGCATCGCGAGTGCCGACGGCGGCGAGAATGCCTCGGCGCTGGCGGTGAAGGCGGCGATCAAGACGCTGATTTCACACGAGGCGGCGGACGCGATCCTGTCCGACGACACTTTGGTCGATAGGCTCAAGGAACAGGGCTTTGACCTTGCCCGCCGCACGGTGGCCAAATACCGCGAGGCCATCGGGCTGGGGTCGTCGGTGCAAAGGCGGCGCGCAAGAGCGATTGACGCGAAGGCGGCTTAGGCGTCACCATCCCGACACAATCCGCGCGCAATTGTGGATAACAGGGAGTTCGACATGATCCGCATTGCCAATCAGTTAATCGGGCGTCGCCAGTTGTTCGCCACCGCCGGATTCGGCGTTGCCGGGCTGATTATGCCCGGGGGCGCGGCGATCGCGCAGGCGTTGCTGGGGCTGACCGGCTTTACGCACAATGTCGCGAGCGGCGAACCTGGCCCCGACTCGGTGCTGCTGTGGACGCGCTATGTCCCCGCGACCGGTGGTCCCGCGAAAGTGCGTGTCGAGATTTCGGAAAGCCGCGATTTTGCAAAGATTGTTGGCGGCGGCCAGATGGTCACCGGGCCATGGCGCGACCACACGGTGAAGATCACGGTCGATGGCCTGACCCCGGGTAAATGGCACTGGTTTCGCTTCATCGGCCCCGACGGTAGTCGGTCGCTGGTCGGGCGGACCAAGACACTGCCGGTCGGCAAGGCGTCGCGGTTTAATATCGCGATCTTTTCCTGTTCGAATATGGGGTTCGGCGAATTCAATGCCTATGGCCATGCCGCTGCGCGCGACGACATCGACCTTGTCCTGCACATGGGCGACTATTTCTACGAATATGGGCGGGGCGGCTATGATGCCGGCGCGAAATTTGCGCAGCGGATTTTCCCGGCAGGCGAGATTCTGAACCTTGCCGACTATCGGCTGCGTTATGCCAGTTACCGCAGCGACCCGCAGCTGCAGGCGCTCCACGCCGCCTATCCGATGATTCCCAATACCGACGATCATGAAGGTGCCAACGACGGTTGGGAGGGCGGCGCGCAGAACCACCAAGCTGACGAGGGCGACTGGACCAACCGCAAGAATGCCGCGATGCAGGTGTGGCGAGAATGGCTGCCGGTCGGTGAACAACCGTGGAAAACCTACGAAATCGGCGATCTCGCGACCTATTACCGCACCGACACGCGCATGGTCGCGCGGTCGAAACCCTATGAGGCGGGCAGCTTCATGCGTGCCGCCGATCCGGCCAAGGCATTTGCCGAATTCCGCGACGGGCCGTGGCGCGATCCGGCGATGACAATGCTCGGTACCGAACAGGAAAGCTGGCTCTCCCGCGGCTTTGCCCGCGAAAAAGCTGTGTGGAGCGTGCTCGGCGTCGGCACCAACATGGGCTATAATTACCTGCCCGAAACCGCGATGGCGACGATCTCGCCCGATTCACCGCAACGCAACCGTGACTATGTGCGGGCAGGCGTGACAGCGGCCAAGGCGGGCATTCCGTATAATCTCGACAATTGGGGCGGCTATCCGGCGGCACGGTCGCGCCTGTTGGCGGCGGCGCAGCGCCACGGGCGCGATCTGGTTGTCGTGACCGGGGATAGCCATAATGGCTGGGGCTATGACCTGCCCGAGGGTGGTAAACCGGCGGGCGTCGAATTCGGCGGGCATAGCGTGACTTCACCCGGTTTTGAACAATCGACCAGGGGCCTCGACCCCCGGGTGGTCGCAGGGGCGCTGCTCAACAAGAATAACCCCGAATTGCGCTGGGTCGACACCTCGAACCGTGGCTATATGCACCTGTCGCTGACCCCGCAGGCGGCGACCAATGAATGGGTGTTCCTTGATACGGTGCTCGACGTCTCGCGGGCGACCAAGACGTCGCACCGGATGCGGGTGCGACCGGGGCGGCGGGTACTGGAAACGGTTTAGTTTCATTCTCGGCCCGGACCTGATCCCGCCCGACGTATTGGGGTTTTCGGGAATTCATCCTAGATGGCAGCCATGAATCACGATCCTATCGTTATCGTCAGCTATGCCCGCACGCCGATGGGCGGGTTTCAGGGCGCGCTTGGCAATGTTACCGCGACCAGCCTAGGCGCGACCGCCGTCCGTGCAGCGATCGAGCGCGCCGGTGTGGCCGGCGACGATGTCGACCAGATCGTGATGGGCTGCGTCCTGCCCGCTGGACTGGGGCAGGCCCCGGCGCGACAGGCGGCGCTTGGTGCCGGGCTGCCGCTGTCGATCAACGCGTCGACGGTCAACAAGATGTGCGGTTCGGGCATGCAGGCCGCGATCATGGCGCATGACATGCTGGCGGCGGGGACTGCCGATGTGGTGGTAGCAGGCGGCATGGAATCCATGTCGAACGCGCCGTATCTGCTGACCAAGCACCGGGGCGGCGCGCGCATCGGGCACGATACGGTCAAGGATTCAATGTATCTCGACGGCCTAGAGGATGCCTATGATCCGGGACGTCTGATGGGATCGTTTGCCGACGAATCGGCGCAGGATTACCAATTCACCCGTGAGGCACAGGACAGCTATGCCTTGCGCTCGCTGGAACGGGCGTCGGCGGCCATCGGTTCGGGTGCCTTTGCCGGTGAGATCGTGGCTGTCGAAGTGGCCGGACGCGGTGGCAGCACAATGGTCGATACCGACGAACAGCCGGGCAAGGCGCGCCCCGACAAAATCCCGACCCTGAAACCCGCCTTTGGCAAGGACGGCACCGTCACAGCGGCAAATGCCTCGTCGATCAGCGACGGTGCCGCGGCACTGGTCATGACCCGCCAGAGCGTGGCCGAGGCCAAGGGGTTGTCCGTTGTGGCCCGTGTCGTCGCCCATGCCGCCCACGCGCACGAACCGTCGAAGTTTACCACCGCGCCGGTTCCGGCGATCCGCAAGGTGCTGGCGAAGGCCGGATGGAACATTGCCGATGTTGACCTGTTCGAGGTCAATGAGGCATTTGCGGTTGTGGCGATGATTGCAGCGAAGGAACTTGGCATTCCCGACGACAAATTGAATGTGAACGGGGGCGCGACCGCGCTCGGCCATCCGATTGGCGCATCCGGCGCGCGAATCATCACGACGCTGCTTGCGGCGCTCAAGACGCGCGGCCTGAAACGCGGTGTCGCGTCGCTGTGCATCGGCGGTGGCGAGGCAACGGCGCTCGCGGTCGAACTCGTCTGAGCAGTCCCGCATCCTCTGGTGATGTCGCCTCGATAGAGCGCGCCGCGCTCTCTGCTGCCTTGCGTCGCGTGGGCGAGGGGGACCGTGCGGCCCTGCAAGACGTCTATGCCCGCACGTCGGCGAAACTCTTTGGCGTGTGCCTGCGTATCTTCCCCGAGAGATCTGATGCGGAGGATGCGTTGCAGGACGCCTTTATCAATATCTGGCAGAAAGCGGGGTCGTTTGATCCGGCCCGCGCCAGCCCGATTACTTGGCTGGTCACATTGACGCGCAACCGCGCGATTGACCGGCTGCGCGCATCAGGCAAGCGGATGATGGCACCGATCGAGGCGGCGGCAGATGTCGCCGACGACCGGCCCGATGCCGAGGAATGTCTGATTGCCGCCGATGACCGTGCGCGTATCGGTCTCTGTATGGAAACATTGGCTTCGGGGGACGCCACGATGATTCGCACCGCATTTTTCGAAGGCGCAACCTACCACGATATTGCTGACCGGGCGGCCATGCCGCTGGGCACGGTCAAAAGCCGCATCCGCCGCGCGCTGATGAAGCTCAAGGAATGTCTGGCGTGACCGAGGACGACGACATCCTTGCCGCCGAATATGCGCTCGGCCTGTTGTCCACGGACGAAGCGGCGGCGGCAGAAGCGCGGCTAAAGGTCGATGCACCGCTCAGCCTGCGGGTTGCGTGGTGGCGCGACCAGCTCAGCCCACTTGCCGAAGAGGGTGTGACCGAACCGGCTCCACATGTGTGGCGCGGCATCGAGACCCGCCTTGGGGTCAACGACAACGCACCTGACCGTGCGCGTCCATGGCAATGGGCAACCGGCGGAATGAGCGCAGTTGCCGCTGCATTGCTGGCGGTGATCGCCCTGCGTCCCGAACCTGCGCCCGTACCAACGCCACAGCTGACCCCACCAATGGTCGCGAGTCTGTCGGGTGAACGTGGCATGGCGGTGACGATTGCCTATGAAGCAGGCACCGGACGTATGCTCGTCACGCCGGTGCTGCTCGACGCGGGACGGGGCGATGCCGAACTTTGGGTCATTCCGGTTGGCGCGACGGTGCCGGTCTCGATGGGCATAATTGCCGCCGATCACGCCACGATGCGGATGACGCCCGAAGCCAAGCGAACGCTGCTTGGCCCCGGCGCGACCTTTGCAATTTCGCAGGAAGGCAAAGGCGGGTCGTCCACTGGCGCACCGCAGGGGTCGATCATTGCCAGCGGAAAAATAATCCGCGTTTAATTTGCGCCGGATGCGTCCGGACGCGGCGCTCCTTCGTATCTGCTCCGTAGCCCGACAGAGGCTGCCGCTAGATTTCGAGGAGTTTCCCCCCATGAAGACCCTGTTTCGCGTCAGCGTTGCCGCGCTTGCGCTTGCGACTATTGGCTCGCCCGTGCTGGCTAAGGCCCATATGGAAGCCAAGAATCCGATGGTCGGCGGTGCCGCAATGTATCCGACCAAGAACATCATCGAGAACGCCGTCAATTCTAGGGATCACACGACGCTGGTCACCGCCGTCAAGGCTGCGGACCTCGTTGATACGCTCTCTAGTCCCGGGCCGTTCACGGTTTTCGCGCCAACCAATGCCGCCTTTGCCAAGGTTGCGCCGGCGATGGTCGAAAAAGTATTGAAACCCGAGAACAAGGCGCTGCTGTCCTCGATCCTGACCTATCATGTCGTCGCCGGTCGCATGACCGCCAAGGACATCATGAAGGCGATCAAAGCCGGTCGCGGCAAGGCAATGTTGACGACCGTCAACGGCGGCACGCTGACCGCCGCGATGATGGGCAAGCGGCTGATGCTCACCGATGCAAGGGGTGGCATGTCGCATGTCACGATCGGCAATGTGATGCAGTCGAACGGCGTCATCCACGTCGTCGATTCGGTGCTGCTGCCCTAAACTCATATTCTGCCGCTTTGCGGGCAATATCCTTCCGCCCGCATCGACGGGGTCCGGCGTCTTTCCCTCCCCCCTTTGGAAGCGCCGGACCCCGTTTTTGCGTCGGCGCTTGAGTTTTTTCGGGCGCGCTGCTACGCGCGCCGCTCTTCACCTGCCTTAACCGGTGGGCGATTCTCTATTCCAGATACGGAGCCGTCGTTTTTTTATGCAAATCATGGTGCGCGACAACAATGTCGATCAGGCGCTTCGGGCCCTGAAAAAGAAGCTTCAGCGCGAAGGCGTCTATCGCGAAATGAAGCTTCGCCGCCATTATGAAAAGCCGTCGGAAAAGCGTGCGCGCGAACGTGCCGCTGCTGTCCGTCGCGCACGCAAGATGGACCGCAAGCGCCTCGAGCGCGACGGCGTCAAGTAAGCATGTCCGATGTTACTGCGGTCCCGATCGCGCCGGTCAAGCGTAGCTGGCTGGTTTGGCTGGTAGGTGCGATCGCGGTGGCGGCACTCGGTGGCATTGCGCTGGCATGGACCGGCACGGCCAAGACGGTGGCCGAATCGGGTTCGGCTGACCAATTCCTGTCGTGGCACAAGGGCCGCCCGGGTGTGGTGACGACGGTGAGCGGCCTGCAATATCAAGTTCTTAAAAAGGGCGAGGGCGCGACCCCGACCGACGCCGATGTGGCGCTGGTCAATTACAAGGGTGCATTGCGCGACGGCAAGGTCTTCGACCAGGCCCAGCGTGCCCCCTTTCCCGTGACCGGCGTTGTCCCCGGCTTTTCGGAAGCGTTGAAGCTGATGCCGCGCGGCGCGACCTATCGCATCTGGATCCCGCCGGCTCTGGGTTATGGCGCACAGGCGCAGGGCGATGCGATCCCCGCCAATTCGCTCCTCGTGTTTGATGTCGATATGATCGATTTCAAGAATCAGGCCGAATTGCAGGCACAGATGCAGGCCATGCAGGCGCAGGGCCAGCTACCGGGCGTTGGCGCACCGCGCTAACTGGGGTCTTCGCCCAAAACCTTGCTCTCCCGATTGCCTGCTGCGGCAGTAAAAGTCCTGCAATGTGATACGCTACGAGACGCGCCAGCCTAAAGTTTGCCCCGCGTGGAACGGCACGATCTGCGTATCACCGAGTGGCAGGCTGTCAGGTACCGCGATAGCGCCCCGTTCGAGGGTCACCGTTCGCTCGTTGACCTCCAGTCCATAGAATCTCGGGCCGTAGAGCGACGCAAAACCTTCCAGCCGGTCAAGTGCACCTTCTTCGTCGAACACCATCGCATAGCTTTCGAGTGCATAGGGCGCGTTGAAGATGCCCGCGCAGCCGCACGCCGACTCCTTCGCGTCGACAGTGTGCGGCGCACTGTCGGTGCCGAGGAAGAATTTGGGCGAACCCGACGTCGCCGCTGCCCGTAGTGCCAATCGATGCGCCTCGCGCTTGGCGACCGGCAGGCAATAGGCGTGCGGGCGGATGCCGCCGTCGAACATCGCGTTGCGGTTGATGTGCAAATGCTGCGGCGTAATCGTTGCGGCGAGCCAATCGGATCCGGCAGCGACGAAATCGGCGGCTTCAGCGGTTGTGATATGCTCGAACACCGCCCTCAATGCCGGAAAATCGCGGAGCAGTGGCGCAAAGATACGGTCGATGAACACCGCCTCGCGGTCGAACACGTCGACATCGCGGTCGGTAACTTCGCCGTGGATCAGCAATGGCATCCCGGCGCGCTGCATCGCCTCCAGTACGCCCGATATGTGGCGGACATCGGTGACGCCGTGCGCCGAATTCGTTGTCGCGTGCGCCGGGTAGAGTTTGCACGCGGTGAACACGCCGCGCTCATACCCGCGCACGATCTCGTCCGCATCGGCACCGTCAGTCAGATAGCATGTCATCAGCGGCTGGAAATCTGTACCTGCAGGCAGCGCAGCAATGATCCGTGCGCAGTACGCCTCGGCGGCAGCAATTGTCGTCACGGGTGGCGACAGATTCGGCATTACGATGGCACGGGCGAACTGTGCCGCAGTGTAGGGCACGACCGATGCCAGCATCGCGCCATCGCGCAGGTGGACATGCCAGTCATCGGGGCGGCGAATGGTGAGCGAGTCGGACAAATGCAGCTCCGGCTTG
>JANNCK010000269.1:0-4210 GCA_031386545.1 Sphingomonadales bacterium | reverse complement strand
CCAACCGCCGCATCTATGGCCAGTGGACCAGCAGCATCCCCAGCCGCTTCGTCGCCGAACTCCCCGCCGCCAATGTCGAGCACGAAACCACGATGTCGGGCGGTGCGAGCCTGTGGCAAGCCCATTGGTCCGATCGCGCCGACCCCTTCGCCGACGTCGCGCGCGGCACCGGCCGCGGCCCGGGGTGGCAACGCGCGGCGAGCGTAGGCTCGGGCTTCTCGACGGCACCCCAACGCATCGTCGAGGCACGCGGCCCCGCGATCAGCCTGGGCAACAAAGGACGGGATGACCTGACGCTGGGCCAGCGGGTGTTCCATACCAAGTTCGGCTATGGGACGATCGCGGAGATCGAGGGGAACAAGCTCGAGATCGAGTTCGAGAGTGCGGGGCGGAAGCGGGTATTGGATAGCTTTGTGAGTGGGGGATGAAATGACAAGCCCAACGGTATTTATTTCTTACTCATGGGACGATGTTGATCATAAGGCGTGGGTGTTGGAGGTGTCCGAACGTCTTGTTACCAACGGTGTAACCGTCGCCCTTGACCAATGGAACGTTCAACCCGGCGACAGTCTTACGGGGTTTATGGAGTCGCAATTGGCAAAATGCGACAACGTAATTATCGTTTGCACGCCAAATTACGCCAGCAAATCAACCGAACGAAAAGGTGGCGTGGGGTACGAACAGCAGATTATTTCTGGCAGCATCGCTGCGGGCGTCGAACGCCGTAAATTTATTCCGATTGTGCGGAGCGGAGAATTCACCCCGGGGGCGAAATGCGCCATTCCACCTCACTTTCTTGGGATTTTTGCAATCGACATGCGCGATGGATCTCAATTCGAAACATCTTTCGAACTACTAATTCGCGCAATTTACGGAAAGCCAGCAAATACACCGCCAAAGCTCGGACAAATACCGGATTTTTATGGTACGGACATCAAACCGAAACGTTCTCTGCGCTTACCGAGCCTTCAGTTTGACGGATGGGAATTACAGAGTGGTGTTGCCAGCAACGAACGTAGTCCGAAAACTTTTCATATCCCGTCTGCGAGCGAACGAGCGTCTGTTAAAGTCGGCGATACGATTAAGCTGAGTTTTGCGGTTGCGTGTGAGGCCGACGAGAATGGGGAAGACACTGAAATTATTCACGAGCGGATGTGGGTAAACGTTAAAGGACGGGCCGACCCATATTTATGGGGCACTCTAGATAACGTGCCGACATTTCAGGACGATGAGTTTGATCTCAGATATGGCTGCGAGGTCGTATTTTTGCCTGAGCACATTATTGATATTCATCCGGACGCGGGCGATCCAAAGTAAGGAACAACAATTCTGAAGTTTCAATCACAGTCCCACCCGCTCCACCAAAATCTCCCCTTCCCGCGCCCGCACCTCGGCCAGATCGTGCGCCGCTTGCATCCGCATCATCGTGTCGGCCTGCACGCCGAACGCCTTTTCGAACCGGATCGCCATTTCCGCCGACAGGCCCGCATTTCCGTTCAGCAGATTGCTCATCGCCTGCCGCGTCACGCCCAGCTTGCCCGCCGTATCGGTGACGTTCAGGCCGTGCGGCTCGACGATCTCGGTGCGCAACCATGCGCCGGGGTGCACGGCGAAGCTGGGGTGAAGTTTGATTGGCATGGCGGCGGCATCTTATCATATTTCCAATCACCGTCACCCCGGACTTGATCCGGGGTCCAGCTTCTTTTTCCGCTACTTCACGACCAAGAAGCTGGACCCCGGCTCGGAGGCCGGGGTGACGAGGGGTCTGGCGGCGGCAGAAATATAGAATGATCGCCGGTTGCATCGCCCGCGACAACCCCCACCTGATCATCGTCATACAACGCGGAGACCCCCATGCCCAACCACGGCCCGATGGCCTGTCCTGTCGACGGCACCACCCTGACCATGAGCGAGCGGCAGGGGATCGAGATCGATTATTGCCCGTCGTGCCGCGGCGTGTGGCTCGACCGGGGGGAGCTCGACAAGATCATCGAGCGGAGCGCCGTGCCAGCCGCAGCACCCGCGCCGGCTCAAGCACCGCAAGCCCCGCCGCCGCAGACCGCGCCCTGGGGCCAGCAGGGGTATCAGCAACCCGGCTACGGCCACGACCCGCGCTATCATGGCAAGCGCAAGAAGTCGTTTCTCGAAGACCTGTTCGACTGAAGCACCGCCGTGGCCTAGCGCGCTGTCTACGACGATGTAGCGCTTGTCGGGAGTTGGCTGAGGCAACGGCATCGACAGGCAAACGCTCGACGACCGCAAATTTTTCGCTGTCCTACACAATGCCACTTCACGCATAGACTCGTGAATGTCCGATTCGCCGCGCCTCATCCAATCCCCACAAGCACGGGCATCGCGCGCGGCCATCGATCCGGCCTCGCGAAACGGTGTTTCAGGTGTGACTTTTGTGACCTTTGGCGCTTTTGCGTGTGTTTCGGCTTATGCTTATCGTCCCCGCGCGGGACACCGCCCTGCACCCCGTGGCGGGCGTGGTGGCGATGCGTTAAGATCGCAGTGCTACCGGGATCATCACTATGGCACGCACCAACCCGCTTTCCGTCAACCGCATTGCCGCCGCGCTGATCGGCACCGCCTTGCTCGGCGCGGGGGTGATTGCGCTGTGGCCAATGCCGGACGCGTCGCCAGTTGCACCACCCGCGCCGACACCGGTCGCGGCCAAACCGGCTACACCCCCCACCCCCGCAGACCCCGCGCTCTACCCCATCCGCTCGGCGCTCACCATCGACCACAAGATGAAGCACGGCGAATGGATCTGGAACGAGGCCGCAGCCCCCGTCGGCGGTCCCGACGGCGATGTCATGCTGGTGACGGTCGATCTGAAGGCCCAGATGATGTCGGTGTTTCGCGGCGGGCACGAAATCGGCGTCGCCGTTATCGGCCACGGCGCGAGCGACAAGCCAACCCCGCTCGGCGTGTTTACCGTAACTCAGAAGGACGCCGATCACCGCTCGTCGATCTACAATAATGCGCCGATGCCTTACGCGCTGCGGCTGACCGCCGACGGGGTGTTTATCCACGGCAGCAACGTCCGCATCGAATGGGGAACCAACGGCTGCATCGGGATACCTGTCGAATTTGCCAAAAAGCTGTTCGGGACAATGCCGATGGGCGGGCGCGTGGTCATTACCAACGGCGCGGTCATGCAAGTGGGGAACAGCGTTCCCACCACCTGACCAGTGTGCGGGCCAGTTTGCAGCGATAGCTCCGCTATACGTCAACCAAGCCAGCCCCCGTTGCGGTGCGGACGTCGGCAGGCCAAAGGGGACGTGTGACACTCGCTGCCCCCACTTCACCCCTGTCGATCCCCGATTTCCGGCTTTACTGGATTGCGCGGTTTGCGGCGGTGCTGTCGACGATGGGGATGGTCGTCATCATCGGCTATCAGGTCTATGATACGGCCCGTGCTGATTATGGCATGTCGATCCGCGAAGCGTCGCTCCAGATCGGTCTGGTTGGCCTTTTTCAGTTTGTGCCGCTGGCCCTGCTGACGCCGGTGGCAGGCTGGGTTGCTGATCGTTTCGAGCGGCGAACCGTTGCGCGGATCGCCAACGCCGTGGATATGGGTGTGGCGCTGGCGCTGGGCTATGTGACCGCCAATGACCTGCTGTCGCTGCCGGTACTGTTCACCTTTGCGGCACTCCACGGCGTCGCCCGGGTGTTCGTCGGTCCTGCGATGTCGGCCATTGCCCCGAACATCGTACCCGCACCGCTGTTGCCAAAGGCGATTGCGATGAGTTCGATCGCATGGCAGTCTGCCTCGGTAGCTGGGCCAGCTCTCGGCGGCTTTCTCTATGCGGCGGATCCGGCGCTGCCATATTGGACTGCCGCTGCGCTCATGCTGGTTGCCATTCTGGCATTGTCGCCCATCCGCCGCATGGTGCCGCCGCCGTTCGAGGGAGTGACAACCCCGCTTAAACAAATGGCCGATGGACTTTCCTATGTTCGGGGGCACCGCTTTCTACTCGGGGCCATCACGCTGGACCTCTTTGCAGTTTTGCTTGGCGGCGCGACAGCCATGCTGCCGGTCTTCGCGCGCGACATCCTGCATGTCGGCACGCCGGGACTCGGCATTCTGCGCGCCGCTCCCGCAGCCGGGGCAGCTCTCGTTGCTCTGTGGTTTTCATGGCGACCGCTCCGCCATAATGTCGGGGTCAAGATGATCGGTGCCGTGATCGCGTTCGGCATCGCC
>JANNCK010000200.1:0-2274 GCA_031386545.1 Sphingomonadales bacterium | reverse complement strand
CGGTCACCGAAGTCAAAAGGGCCAGGCTTGTTCATCTCCGCGATCACCACATCGCTCATCCGGTCGATCATGGCGCGGTGACGCTCGACGGCGACAGTGTTGAGAAACCCCGCAGCAACGGCGGCGGCACGCGCCTCATCGCGGTCGGCATTGAGGCCCGCCATCAACAACCGGTGATAGCCACGCGCCGTGGCAGGCTCGACCGCACGCACCGCACCGAAATCGAGCAGAACCAGCCGTCCGGTCTCCGGCTGGTAACGAAAATTGGCGAAATTCGGATCAGTTTGCATCAGACCAAACTCGAACAACTCGCGCAGCACCAGTTCGATCAGCACGTGCATCACACGGTCACGCTCGTCCTGCGGTGCATCGATCAAGCTCTCGATAGAGACTCCCGGGACAAAGCTCATCGCCAGCACGCGGTCGCCGGAGAATTCGGTATCGAGCGTGGGCACGACAAACTGCGGCGCGTCCGCCAATAGTTCGCCAAATCGCATCATTTGCGCGCCCTCGCGGACATAATCGGCTTCCTCGTGCAGCTGGCGTTTGGCCTCGACCAGCAGGGGCGTCACATCGATATTTTTGGGCATCAGACCCGAAATGCGGAGCAAGGTCGCGACATTATCGACATCGGCGTCGATGCTTTCTCGCACACCGGGATATTGCACTTTAACCGCCAGTTCGCGTCCGTCGCGCGTCGTTGCCTTATGCACCTGCCCAATTGACGCTGCCGCAATCGGGCTTGCGCCAAAACGGGTGAAGCGTGCGCGCCAGTCCTTTCCCCATTGCGCAGCCAGCACGGTTTGCAGCTGGGCCGGTGGCATGTGGTGCGCCTGATTGCGGAGGCGTGACAAAATGTCGGTCAGTTCCTTGGGCAGAATGTCACCCGCGTCCATCGAGATCATCTGGCCCAGCTTCATCGCCGCGCCGCGCAGGTGCGACAATTGGTCGGTGACGCGCCCGACATTGGCCGGGGTGAGCAACAGATCGCTCATCTGCGGCCGCTCTCCCGCCGCCAGCCGCCGCGCGCCCTCGGCCACGACGCCGCCTGCAACGCTGCCCGCCATGCGACCGAAGACGCCCAGCCGGGACAACCGCCCGCTGGGAACAGCGCGCCCTTTCCCGCCGAAATCACTGGCCACAACGATGCTCCCGTAAACGACGAGACGTCCGGGAACAGGACCACCGTCTGTGATGCGGATATGGCGTTGACGCGCGGGTAAACAAGCCGTCGATTGACGCCACCCGCTGCGCCCGCCAACACCCCGTTATGAGGCTCGGCACTTGCTATTACCCCGAACACTGGCCCGAGGACTGGTGGGCCAACGACGCCGCGCGCATGGCCGACATGGGGCTGTCGCGCGTCCGCATCGGCGAATTCGCGTGGAGCCGGATCGAACCGGAGCCGGGGCAGTTCGACTGGGGCTGGCTCGACCGCGCGGTCGAGACACTACACGCCACCGGCCTCGGCATCATCATGGGCACACCGACCGCGACGCCGCCGAAATGGCTCGTCGACGCCATGCCCGACATGCTGGGTGTGACCGATGCGGGCAAGCCGCGCACTTTCGGATCGCGGCGCCATTATTGCTTTTCGCACCGGGGATACCGGGCGGAATGCAAGCGGATCGTCACCGCAATGGCGGCCCGTTACGGCGCGCACCCCGCCGTCGTCGCGTGGCAGACCGACAATGAATATGGCTGCCACGATACCGCGGTCAGCTACTCCAGCGCCGCGGCAGCGGCCTTCCGAGACTGGTTGGCGGCGAAATACGGCGATATTGTTGCGCTGAACACGGCATGGGGCAATGTGTTCTGGTCGATGGAGTATCGCTCTTTCGCCGAGATCGACCTGCCGAACCTGACCGTCACTGAACCCAACCCCGCCCACGTTCTCGACTTCCGCCGCTTCGCATCCGACGAAGTGGTGAGCTTCAACCGGCTCCAGTGCGACATTCTGCGCGCACACTCGCCGGGGCGCGACATCGTCCATAATTTCATGGGGTTTTTCACCCAATTCGACCACCACGCCGTCGCCCGCGATTTGGATGTCGTGACATGGGACAGCTATCCGCTCGGTTTTCTCGACAGTTTCGGGATGTTCAGTGCGGAGGACAAGTCACGCTACGCGCGGCAGGGGCACCCTGACATCGCAGCGTTCCATCACGACCTGTATCGCGGCATGGCAAAAAATGGCCGCTGGTGGGTGATGGAGCAACAGCCCGGCCCGGTGAACTGGGCGCAGCACAACCCTGCGCCGCTGCCCGGCATGGT
>JANNCK010000182.1:0-6792 GCA_031386545.1 Sphingomonadales bacterium | reverse complement strand
TCGTCGGAATCGGTGCACCAGGCGCAACAGTAAAGATCGAGCGCGGATCGGGATCAACCAGCGAGTTGACCGGTGCAAATTCGGACGCATTCGATTCGATGTCGCGCGTCGTCGTAAAGTTAACGCCGACGAAGCCGTTCAGCGTCGACCCGATCTCGAACAATGCCTTGGCATCATGCGCGTCGCTGGTGAAGCGCGAGTCGGTGCCCGAAGCGTCAAAGATGTTGCCGAAATTGGTGCCGAACACGACCGCTGGCAGCAACGGATCGCGTTGCGACGAGCCGCGTGCGATAATCTCGGCCTCGGTGTGGCCATATTGATACTGGAACGAAACTGGCCCGCCGCTGTCGACGGTAATCTTGCCCATATAGATCGTGCTGGGGCCGCGCAGACCGTAGCTGCGCGGATCGACCACAAGGCCGGGGAGCCGCGTCTCGCCAGCAGCAAGGACCGGCAACGTCGGGATCTGGCCGACGAACAACCGGTTCTGAAGGATCGTGGCAGCGGTGCTTGGCCCGGTTGTAAGGACCGTGCCGGTACCACTGGCACTGGCGTTCAACGTGTTGAACGAATTGGTGAGGCCGATCGTCGAGATGGTGTAGGCCGGATTTTGTTCGAGTGCGCGAACGGTGCGGACGTACATCGCCTCCGCAGTGACGATGCCGACCTTCAGCTTGGCCCCCAATTGCATGGCACGCTTTTCATACCCGCCCAGCTTGCCGCTGGTGAAGCCGCCAGCATTCGCCAGCGGATGATTGTTGCTCCAGGTGCCGTCGAACTTGGAATACCCCGAAGCGGCGTAGATCGCGAAGACGCCCGGTGCGATCGGTACGTTGATCCCGGCCTTGAATTCGTAGCGCGCATCGGTGCCGATAGTTCCCGACAAGCGGCCAGAGAAATTCTCGAGGTCGGGCGTGCGCGTCTGCAGGCTGATGACACCGGCAAAGGCGTTACGCCCGTAGAGCGCAGACTGCGGCCCCTTGATGATTTCGACACGTTCAAGATCGAGCAGCCCCTGATCGACGAAATAGCCGCGCTGGATGTAGATGCCGTTGAGGTTGGTCGCGACGTTTTGAACCGGCGATGTGACGCGCAGGTTGGTCTGGCCGCGAATGACCGGCTGGGCGAGCGGGCCAGTGAAGTTTTCGAAGGCAAAACCGACAGTTTTTTCGGCAACGTCGGACAGGTCGTCGATACTTTGGCGTTCGAGCGCCTCGGCAGTAAAGGCAGTGACCGCAATCGGTACGTCCTGTAGCCGCTCCTCGATACGGCGGGTCGTGACGATGATGTCGTTGCTACTGGTTTCGGTTACGGCACCTGATGGTGCAGCTTGCGCGAGGGCATTTGTGCCACAAAATAGCGCCGAAGCGCTAAGGCCTGCCAAGAGGGCCGACCGGGTGAATCTCAGTGCATGGTGTGCCATGGATTGTGTCCCTTTTTTGTTTTGGCACATGCGGTCTGCCGCCCGTTAGCGGTTCAGTGCAGTGCTCATACCCAAGCATCCGCGTCCTGCCGCACGACAAGCAATTCAATGTCAATTATATCCGCTTGGTGAACACCAGCGCCTAACGCAGATCGGCCGATATGGCGTCGGCTGTGGCGCGAAGATCGTCAGCAAACATCGTTTCTGCGCGGGCCATCGGCATCGCCGCTGCAAAGAAAATAAGCGCAAGCGATCCGCAAATCTGTTCGCCCTTGAACAGGGGAACCGCGATCGACGAGGTTTTGCCGGGAACCGCCGTGTAGGAATTGCGGGCCTGCATCGCATAGCCCTTTGCCCGGATCGCAGACAGCATCGTGTCGTCGTGAAGCAGAAGGCCCGCGAGCCGTTCTGCGGGGCCATCGATGCGCTTCAATCCACTCAGAATCGACGCACGCTCGTCCTCGTCACAAAACGCCAGATACGCCTTTCCTGTCGAACATTCGATGATCGGCAGCGTATAGCCGGGAGCGTAATAGTGAAATGTCAGCGACGTCAGCTTGTGCGTCGAATCACGCACCATCATCGAATGACCGACACGAGTTGCTATGCTGATCGGCCAGCCATGCTTGTGACATAGCGCAACGATGTGCGGTCGGGCGACCGCGACCAGCGCATCCTCGTCCTGGAACCCGACCGATAAAGTGCGGACAAGCGCGGTCGCGCGGTAGCGTTTTCGCGCTGGTTCGCGTTCGACCATCCCTTCCTTGATTAGCGTTTCGATCACACGGCAGGCGGTTGGATAGGGAATTTCGGCCTGGCGGCAGATCTGCATCATCGTGATCGATCCGCCGCGGTTGATCGCCTGAAGCACGCGAAGCCCGCGCGAAATGGCGCGGATCGAGCCGTCCTTGTCCTCGACGGTGTCCACATTACTGTTGCCAGTGTCGCGACCAAATCCCGCGTCAGGGGTCGTCGATGCCATGTCAGTTCCATTTTCTATCCGTCTGCCGGACAGACTATCGCACTCTTCAATTCGGACAAGAGGCGATGCTAGGCTGTGGCTACAACATTTTGTCGGGAGCAAGCGCGATGGAAAGACGGACATTTCTGCAGGCAGGTGCCGTCATCGGCGCGAGCGCCGGGCTGGCGGGGATCGCAGCAACGCCGGCCGCAGCCGCATCCTCCTCTCGCGTCGGTCGCCCGGTCAAGAGCGGCCCGGCGCTGAAAGGGCCGCTGCTTGATCTCAACACACCTGCGGGAAATCGCGAGGCGTGGGCGCGGCTGCTGGCCAATACCGACATGAAATCTACCAAATACGGTTGGGCGCAGGGCATCGTACAGGGCATCCGCCCGGGCGAAGCAAACCGTGACCTTGTCGGCTTCACGATGCTGAGCTGCGCCAAGTTGATCCCGCTCGCCGAGGGGCAGGAAGGGCCGGGCTATCGCAAAGTGCTGCGCGAAATCGGCCTCTACACCGACCTGAAATCGGGCGAGATTATCGAGGAGTGGAGGAACCCCTATCTCAATGAGACTGTCAAGGTCGTGCCAATCGCGAACGACCCGTTCAATCACACGATCACAAATTTTTACCCCGCCCCGCCCTCCTACGGCGGTCTCAACCGGGCAGCGCCGCCGAAAATCCCGTTCAAGCTCGACTGGACGCGGCGCGGATCGACGCTCAACATGATGAGCCATATCAACCTGTTCTACCCGTCCGCGCTGCAACCTGCAAAATGGCCGCGCGAAAGTGGCCAGCCGTTCAGCCAAGTCACCGAGATGTTTCTCTACAACATCGACTGGGCCGAGATGCAGGACAAGAAGAAAACCAGCGTCGAATATCACGGCGTGTGGAGTCGGACGACGCCGTGGCTGCCGTGGATGTTGATGGGGCCGACGCCGGGGCACTGCCAATATCATACCGAAATGGGTGCGGTGGACGACATCAACAAGATCGACCGTGCGACGCTCGATTATGTGCAGAAACATCATCCGAAATACCTCGAAGCGCCAGCGAAGTGGGAGGAACCCTCGCTGTCGTCGCTCGAATGGTACGCGCGCGAACAAAAGGCTGCGCCGGTTCCCGCCGGCGGGCAGATCCCGCGCGCGGCCGACCCCGAACTGCCGGCGTGGTTCAAAGCCATGATGCAGCGTCCGCAGAGTTGATCTGGCCATGGCGATCCTGACCGCGAAGGGGATCGCCGCGCCCGAAATCAGCTACCCCGTCGTCGTTATCGGCGGCGGTGCGTGCGGGCTAACCGCAGCACTGGCCGCGCGTGATGCGGGAGCCGAGGTGCTGGTGATCGAGCGCGATCCGGTGCCACGGGGTACGACCGCAATGTCGACCGGACTGATCCCTGCTGCGGGCACGCCCGATCAGCTAGCGGCGGGTATCGTCGACACCCCTGCGTTATTTGCTGCCGACATCGTCGCCAAGACAAAGGGACGGACCAACCCCGACATCGCGCTGCGCCTTGCCGAAGAATCGGCGGACACTGTGAAATGGCTGCGCGACCCGCATAAGGTGCCGCTAAGCCTCGTCGAAGGTTTTCTGTATCCCGGTCACGGCGTGCGACGGATGATGGGCACCCCGCACCGCACTGGTGAGGAATTGATGGCAGCACTGAGCGACGCCTGCGCGTCGGCGGGGGTTGATGTGCTGACCGAGGCAACCGCGTGCGATCTGGTTGTCGAGGGCGACCGCGTGACAGCCATCGTCATCGCACGCCCCGACGGCAGTCGCGAAACTATTGGCTGCGGTGCACTCATCCTCGCTTGCTGCGGCTTTGGCGGCGCGCCCGACATGGTCGGCGCGTACATCCCCGAAATTGCGGGGGCGGTGTTCCACGGCCATGCCGGCAACAAGGGTGACGCGGTAAAATGGGGGACAGCGCTTGGGGCACAGCTTGCCGATATGGGCGCGTATCAGGGGCATGGCGGCCTCGCGGCGGGACACGCCATCCCGATCTTGTGGCCGCTGATTGTCGAAGGCGGGTTTCAGGTGAATGCCGACGGTGTGCGTTTCTCGAACGAGGCGCTTGGCTATTCCGAACAGGCCGCGAAGGTCAACGCGCAGGCGGGCGGTGTCGCCTGGTCGATCTTCGACGCGCGGCTAGATGCAATGATGCGGCAGTTCGATGACTATAACCAGGCATTGTCGGCGGGTGCAGTGGTCGAGGGCGCGTCGATCGAAACACTTGCCGTGAAGACCGGGCACCCTGCCGCAGTGCTCGCTGCGACGCTCGCCGAAGTGGACCGGCTGACGCGCGAAGGCGGCACCGATGCGTTCGGACGGGACTTCGCAGGCAAGCCACTGCTTGCCCCGCCCTATCAGGCCGCAAAAGTAACCGGGGCGCTGTTCCACACGCAGGGCGGACTGGTCGTGGACCGCGACGCGCGCGTGGTGAAAGGAGACGGGACGGCTTTTCCCAATCTGTTCGCAGGCGGCGGCGCTGCACGCGGCATATCTGGCCCCGATGCGACCGGCTATATCGCGGGCAATGGCTTGTTGACTGCCACCACTTTCGGCAAACTTGCCGGACGCGCCGCTGCTGGAATGATTGCATGAAAAGCCTTGTCGACCAGACCGACCATGCCGTGCTTCGCAAAGGCGCGCATGACGACCGCGCACGGCAAGATTTCGCGTTCTCCTTGCGAAACCTTGTCACGTCAGAATGGATGCCTTCGACGCGGACGGTGTTCGACAAACGCGCCGCCGCTGGCTTTACCCGCGATACGGGCACGCCGCCCGAAACCCCGCGCGACATCCGCAAAGCGATGGATGCCGACAGCTGGTACCGGTTCTACCTGTCGGCGCGGCGCACCTCGCAAGAGTTGATCTGGGAAAGCGTTGTCCCCGCTGTTGAGGCCGATCCGCCGACTGGCGGCGCCGGAGCCGATCTCGATGCCTCAGTCGTCCCGCCGCGCTATATGTCCGTCATCGACATCCATTGCATGCCGGGCGGCTATGCCGAGGATCGCGGGGAAAACGATCTGGCGGCGGGCGCGGTCTATGATCGCGGGGTTTATCTTTACATGTCAGGCCTGATGGGGCCACGCAACGATGCGGTCGGCGCGCTGGCCGTCGCCTATCTGAAAGCGCATTACCCCGATTTCGCCCCCACGCACATTCTCGACATGGGTTGTGGCGTTGGCCATGCGACCCTGCCCTATTGCGACGGATTCCCCGAGGCCAAAGTGCACGGTTGCGACGTTGCGCCTGCGCTCGTCCGCTATGCCGACGAACGCGCGAGGAGTTGGGGAAAGACCGCAATTTTTCACCAGCGCAATGCCGAGCACACCGGCTTTTCAAACCAGTCGTTCGACTTGGTCACGAGCCATATTGTGCTGCACGAAACCAGCACCCGCGCGCTGGGCGCAATCCTTGCCGAGTCGTATCGCCTGCTCGCCCCCGGCGGTATCGCGGTGCATGTTGACCAGCCGCGCTTCGACGGGGCCGATGCGTGGGGGACGTTCCTTCAGGAGAACGAGACCTATTACAATAACGAGCCATTCTGGCGGAAATACCGGTCGATTGACCTTCATGTGGCGGCGGTTGCGGCGGGGTTTGCGACTGCCGATGTGACGCTCGACATCCTGACCGCCGACGTCGTTCAACAGAGCCAGAACAATGTAAAATTGTCACCCGAGGCCGCAGCACGGCGGCGCGGCGGGTTCTCGATCCTCATTGCACGGCGGCCCTGATGGCGCTGCCCCGCACCGCCCGCGGCAAGCGGCCCGCGTTTCACGACAATCCCTCGATCGACCGGCTGGTCTCTATCGTCCTCGCGCTGACCAGCGAAGTCAGCGTGCTCCGCGACCGGATCGACACGGTCGAGATGCTGGGCGCGAAAGCCGGTTGGTTGGGCGCTGGCGCTGTCGATGCCTTCGTTCCCGACCAGCCGACCCGCGAACGGCGTGAAGCCGCGCGCGAAGCCTATCTCGGTCGGGTGCTTCATATCCTGAAAGCCGAAATCGACGGACTGGAACAAGACGGGGAGTATTGGGCGACGATCAGAGACATCGAGGGCGGCAAAGCCTGACAGCTATTGCTGCCCCATCGTCTCACGCTTTAGGATATTCACCGCTGCCTCGCGCTTTTTTGGATCGCTGACCGGCCCCGAGGAGATAATCATCGACGTCCCCGGCATGAACACATCGGGATGCTCGATGTATTTCGAAATCGTCTCGTCGTTCCAGACAAGGCCGCGGTCGCGCGCCTTGGTCATCGCTTCTGAATAGGCAAAGCCCGGTGCCGTCCCCGCACGCTGGCCCCAGATCGCATAGAGATTGGGGCCGACCAGCGCCTTCTCGCCCTTCTTCACGGTGTGGCAAAAGCGGCACCATTTATAGGTCTCCTGTCCCACCGTGCG
>JANNCK010000167.1:0-5821 GCA_031386545.1 Sphingomonadales bacterium | reverse complement strand
GGGTTGCGCCGGTGGCTGGCGCGGTCTCGCCGGTCGTGGGCAGTGGCAACGGGAACAATGGTATTGCTGGCGGCAACGGCGGTTCGGGCAGCGGTAACGGTGCGGCGAACGGGGTTGCGCCGGTGACTGGCGCGGTCTCGCCGGTCGTGGGCAGTGGCAACGGGAACAATGGTATTGCTGGCGGCAACGGCGGTTCGGGCAGCGGCACCGGTGCGGCGAACGTTACCGCTCCGATGGTTGATGCGTTCGCACCCGTCATGGGAAGCGGAAGCGGCAACGGCGGTGCGAATGGTCCTACGCTTCCCGCAACCGAGCCCGTCGTACCCCCATCGGGACGCGGAAATGGCAACAACAACGGCAATGGTGGCCCCCGGAAATAACCCGCCGCCTTCACGCATCTTTAGCGACTGATCACCTATTGGGTTGAGGTCGCAGTGGAGAGGAGTGGCAGGCATTTTGAAGGGGAAACACCGCCAGCCGTTATCGGACGGCACCCGCGCGTCGCACCGGCCATCGCTTTGGCGGCGATTCTCCGGGTTGATTGTTGCGACGGCAATTGCCGCGCTGCTCCTGACCACCAATGCTGCGGCGGGTCTGGAAGAACAGTGGCGGCAAAGTCGCGGCGAATTCCTTGTCCATCATGCCAGCGGTAAGATTGTTCTCGTCGAAATCGACGCCAAAAGCCTCGCGTCCTTTGGCCAATGGCCTTGGCCGCGTCGCCTTCACGCCCAAATGATTGATCGCCTCAATGCGCTGGGCAGTACGACAATTGCCTTTGATGTCGATTTCTCCGCACGCAGCAATCCTGTTGACGATGGTGCTCTTGCCAGTGCTCTGGCGCGGACGAAGACGAGCGTGATCTTGCCGACGTTCCGCCAGCCCTCCTCCACGGGCAGCGCCGATTTCATAGAAAACTTGCCGGTCGACGCTTTCCGCCAACATGCGTTGCTCGCATCAGTAAACGTCAGCCCGGACGCCAACGGACAGCTTGCCAACTATCCCTATGGCGTCGTCACCGGCGGGATTCCGCGACCCTCGCTGGCCGCAATGCTGGCCGGTTCTTCCGGTCGGATGGACACCAAATTCCGGATCGACACCTCGATCAGCCCCACAACCTTGCCCCGGATCAGCGCCGCCGATTTGTTGGCAGGCCGCATTGATCCAGTACAGGTGCGCGGGAAGCAGGTCGTTATCGGCGGAACCGCAATCGAACTCGGGGATCGCTATGCAACACCGCAGCATGGCGTAATTCCGGGTGTTCTGGTCCAGATTCTTGCAGCCGAGACATTGGTGCGTGGATCGGAAGTTCCTGCAATCAGCCCGTTCGCAGCCGTGATTTTGACCTTGCTCACCATCGCACTGTTGGGCCAGATCCGCGGACCATCGTTGCAGACTTTGATCCGTGGCGTCTGGCTGCTGACACTGTTGCTAACCCCAATCATGCTCGAATGGCTGGGTTTGCGGCCCATCGAAATCGTCGCTGCCGTGTCGGTACTCGGCGCAGAATGGCTATGGACGACCACCCGCAGGTTCGCGTCGCGGATTCAGGCCGAACGGTTGACCGATCTTGCCACAGGCATGCCGAATGCGCGTGCTTTCGCCCGACACAATCTGGGAAAGCCGACACTTATGGTCGTGGTCGCCCGCTTCATGTGGTTCGAAGAGATGGATGCCCAGCTCGACGACCAGACGCGTGTATTATGGGCCCAGCGCACGCTTGATCGCCTGTCGCTCGGCCTGCCCCGGCAAAGCTTTCATGTTCTCGGACCAGGCATCATTGCATGGAGTGAGCCCGACGTCGAACCCGCCGCGTTGATCGCGCGCATCGAATCGACTTCGGCCTTGTTCCGGGCACCGCTCCAGCTCGGCGAGCGTGCCGTTCTCATAACCCCGAATTTCGGCATTTGTGCGGGCGAGGGACCATCGAGCCGCCAGCTTGTTGCCCAGGCCATGCTGGCAGCACGCCATGGTCAGGAAAGCGGGCGTTGCTGGTCGATTCACAGCGCAAAATCTTCCGACGAGGCGCAACGAGCGCTGACCCTGTTGGCCGACATTGATGGCGCAATCGCTGCTGGAGACATTAGCATCGCCTATCAGCCGAAATGGTCGATTGCCGAAAACCGGATTTGCAGTGCCGAAGCACTCGTCCGCTGGAAGCACCCGGTTTTGGGGCCGATTGCGCCAGACAATTTTATCCCGCTGCTCGAAAACAGCGGCAATATGGCGCGGTTGACACTGGCTATCGTCGATATCTGCCTGAAGGATTTGAGGAGCTGGCACGTCGCCGGTGTTGGCATTTCCGTCGCGATCAACATATCGGCGTCGCTGCTGGAGGATGCCCAGTTCGTTCGTGACCTGCGTCATAAACTTTGCCTTTCCAAGCAGTTGATCCCCTTCGTCACGCTCGAAGTCACCGAGTCCGCTGCGGTAAACCAGACCGAGATTGCAGTGGGTGTCCTGACGGCATTACGCGCCCTCGGTGCCCGCATTTCGATCGACGACTATGGTACGGGTCGTGCGACGCTGGCTTATCTCAAGGCATTTCCGATCGACGAGGTGAAGATCGACAAATCCTTCGTGACCAATATGCTTGACACTGTCAGCGACCAGATCCTCGTGCGCTCGACGATCGAGCTTGCTCTCGAGCTGAACTTCAAAGTCGTTGCCGAGGGCGTGGAGGACGCCGACTGTCTGAATAAACTGGCTGAATATGGCTGTGACATTGCCCAAGGTTGGCACATCGGCAAACCAGTCAATGCGCAAGCGTTCCGAGAAAAATGGATTGATTGCAAGCCTTTGCCTCTAGCGTCGCTGGCGGCATAAATCGAAGGCGGATATCGGCCTTGCCGGTACCGTACGGCTTTACGACAGCACAGCAGCACTGGATTTTGAAAGTCACGCACAAGAGCACATATTTGCAGGTGCTAGCCGCGCGCTGACCGGTTTTACGCGTCCTATTTCTTTGCTGCACGCGCCTCGGTAATGGCGGCTTTCAGCGCGTCATAGCCGACCGCCCCGGCCAGAACCTTGTCACCGACGACCCAGCTGGGGGTGCCGGTCAGGCGCAGACCGTTCTGGAGCTGGAGATTCGTCGAAATTTCAGCATCGACCGCGGTATCCTTCGCCTTGGGATCGACACCGAATTGCCGGGCGAGCTTCTCGCGTGCCGCAGCATCCGGGCGCGCGGCGTAGGCGGCGCGGTGAAACGCGGCATAGCGGCCGGTTTTGGCGACGCGCAGGCTGAGCTCTGCTGCGGCAACGCTGTCGGGGCCAAGTACCGGCATCTCGCGATAAACCACCTTGAGCTTGGGATCGTCCTTCAACAGCCGCTCGATGTCGGGCAGGCTCGCTCGGCAATAGCTGCACGCATAGTCAAAGAATTCGACAAGCACGACATCGCCATTGGGGTTCCCCTCCCATGCACCCGCAAAGGGTGTTTCGATGAGTTTGCGGTTGGCGGTCACGGCCTTGGCGGTGTCGCGGTCCTGCAATCTTTCCATCGCCTGCGGCAGGATTTCGGGGTGTTCGAGGATATAATTGCGGACAATCAGCTCGATGGCCGCCTTGTCAGTGACACTGACAGCGGGGCCACTTGCGGTCGCGGCAAAGGTCACCGCTGCGCCCGCAACGGCGGCCAGTAATCCGATCATGATGTCACGCCCCCTATTGCTCATTTTTCTTGCGGCGTTTGCCATCCTTGCCCACGTCATTTTCCGACACGAGCAAGATGTCCTGCGCGCGGATCCAGTCGGCTGACCCCTTGGGAATACCGGCCATCGCGACTTTGGCGTTGTACATCGCCTGCGGTGAGCGCCCCTCCAGCGTAAAGCGTTCGGCGGACGCCAGCGCGGCCCGCGCCGTATCACCTTCCTGGGCGTAAATCGTCCCGAGTTGATACCAGGCAAACGGGTTTTCGCGATCGCGCTGGACCGCATTTTTCAGGACGATCTTGGCCTCCGGATAGTTCGCCTTGTCCTCGGTTGCGATTAGGGCGTGACCGAACAGCGCCGCGATGAGCGGCTGATAATTTGTCCGCTGTACGGCATCGCGCAATACCGCGAGGGCTTCTTTCGGCCGCCCAGATTCGAGCAGGATTTGCCCTTTGAGTTCCTTGAAATAGGGATCGTGCGGGGCAATCGCGAGCAGAGCGTCGGTCTCACCCACCGCCTTGTCAGCGAAGGATTGTTTGTGGAACGCATAGGCGCGGGCATAGCGTGCCGGGATCGACAGGTTGGACGGTGGGTAGCGGTTCAGTGTGTCGCGGGGTTCATTGCTGAAGCCGAATAATTTGGCCTTCACCCGCTGGAACCGCGCCTCGATGGCGGGGTCTGTAGGTGTGTTCCACGCCGGGTCAGCAGTCATCCGCTCGGTCAATATGGCGATACGGTCGCCGCTGAGCGGGTGCGTGACGGCGTAGGGGTCGATCTTGTTCTGACTGAGCCGAAACTCCTCGGCGCGAAGTTTTTTGAAGAAGGAGATCATGCCCTTTCCGCTGATCTTGCTTGCCGAAAGGTAGCGCCGTGCGGATTCATCTGCGCCTGCCTCAACCGAGCGAGAAAATGCCAAGTACTTGCCGAGCGCGGCCTGTTGGCCGGCCATCAGGATACCGGCACCGGCATCGCCCGCTCCCGCTGCTATGGCGGCGGCACCCAGCAGCAGGCTGAGTAATGTGATCCCGGTAGCTTCGCTGGCGCCCGCGCTCGACCGCAAGACATCACCCGCTGCGACATGGCCAAGCTCGTGGGCGATGACACCTTGGACTTCATTGGCGTTCTGGGCAGCCTCGATCAGCCCCGAGTGCATGTAAACGACCTGCCCGCCCGCGACAAAAGCGTTGATCGACCCGTCGCCAATCAAGACAATATCGACACTTTTCGGATTGAGACCCGCCGCCTCGATGATCGGCGCGGACATGTCGCGGAACAATGTCTCGGTCTCTGCATCGCGCAGAATGGACTGTGCCAGCGCGGGCTGGACGACGAGAGTGGCGGCGAGAATCGTCGCTACGAGTTTTTGTAAAATGTGCATTACCCGCGACCCTTGCGGGCGGCGGATGAACGGCGCGTGAAAGCGGGGAGCGGGACGGGCCATGATATGCCAATGTGGCAGGGTTGACGCGCCCTGCAAAGCAGGGATCGTCGGTCATCCCCAATGCCGACTTCCCTGAGCTTGTCGAAGGGCCTTCCCCTTCTCGACCGATGAAGCAAGAAGTAAGGGGCTTCGACAGGCTCAGCCAAGTCGGATAATGCTTCGATCTAACTGAAACAGGGTCGCACGCTCGGCGCGAACCGCCTGCTGCGCCTCGCCCAAGTGCAACTCCGCCCGGGGAGGCGCGCGCCGATAGCCTGGATTGCGTCGCTGGGGGCGGCGCGGAGCAAAACCGGCCCCCGTTTTTGCGCCGGCTTGGGTGGGTTGGCTGGGCATGGCCCGATGCTGCATCGGAACAGCGCGAAGTGCATGGCGCAAGGCGCACAGATGCTGTGCCGTGCCAACGGCTTGGCCGATGCGGGGGTGGGCCGCAGACTTCGCGGATGAAACTCACGGAAGAACAACTCGCGTTTCGCGACAGCATCCGGCGCATGGCGGAAAAGCACGTCGCGCCGATCGCCGCCGAGATCGACGAGAAAGATCGCTTCCCGCTGGAGCTGGTTCAACTGTTCGGCGAGATGGGCCTGATGCAGCTGTGGGTGCCCGAACGCTACGGCGGCCCGGAGGGCAACCTGACGCTGATGTGCATCGCGCGCGAAGAGGTCTCGCGCCACTCCCCCGCGTGCGGCTCCATCGCCGGGCTGAACACGATGTTCATCATGCCGCTGCTGCA
>JANNCK010000076.1:0-4625 GCA_031386545.1 Sphingomonadales bacterium | reverse complement strand
GAAAACGCGCGCTTCGCTGACATCATCGAGGAACACGGCATCATCTTTGTCGGGCCAAAGCCCGAACATATCCGCACGATGGGCGACAAGATCGAGGCCAAGCGCAGCGCAGGCGCGCTCGGTCTGCCGCTGGTGCCGGGTTCCGACGGTCCGATCAGCGATCTGACGGAAGCCAAGGCCATTGCCGCAGAGGCGGGCTATCCGGTCATCATCAAGGCAGCATCGGGTGGCGGCGGACGCGGCATGAAGGTCTGCACGTCGGAGGACCAGCTCGAAACGCTGATGCAACAGGCCGGTTCCGAAGCCAAAGCCGCGTTCGGCGATGCGACAGTCTATCTCGAAAAATACCTTGGCAACCCGCGCCACATCGAGTTCCAGATCTTTGGCGACGGACAGGGCAATGCCGTGCATCTGGGCGAGCGCGATTGCTCGCTGCAACGCCGCCACCAGAAAGTCCTCGAAGAAGCGCCCTCCCCCGCGATTTCCGCCAGCGAACGCGCCCGCATGGGCGGCATTGTTGCCAAAGCCATGGCCGACATGGGCTATCGCGGCGCTGGAACCATCGAATTCCTTTGGGAAGACGGTGAATTCTACTTCATCGAAATGAACACGCGGCTGCAGGTCGAACATCCGGTGACCGAAATGATTACCGGCATCGACCTGGTCCGCGAACAAATTCGCGTGGCCGAGGGGCTGTCGCTCAGCGTGACGCAGGAAGAGGTCGAATTCACCGGCCACGCCATCGAATGCCGGATTAACGCCGAGGATCCCAAAACCTTCGCGCCCTCGCCCGGTCTGGTAAAGGCATTCCACGCGCCGGGCGGGATGCACGTCCGCTTCGACAGCGGTCTCTACGCGGGGTACCGCATCCCGCCCTATTACGACAGCATGATCGGCAAGCTGATCGTCTATGGCAAAACCCGCGAAGCCGCGATGATGCGCCTGCGCCGCGCGCTGGAGGAAACCGTGATCGAGGGCGTCAAAACCACGATCCCGCTGCATCAGGCATTGCTGGCGGAAACCGACATCCAGAACGGCGACTATACGATCAAATGGCTGGAAGAGTGGCTGGCGAAGACGGCCTGAGGCGTGGCGCGCGCGCCCGACTTGCCTGAGCTTGTCGAAGGCGCTTCTTCTCCGGGGCCGCGCACCAAACAGAAAACGAGCTTCCACAAGCTCTACCAAGTCGGAACTTCAGGGATCTACCACCCCATGTCGACCATCCGCCCCGCCACTGCCGCCGACGCCCCCGCCATCGCCGCCATCTACGCGCACCACGTCCGTCACGGCACCGCGACGTTCGACACCGACCCACCACCGGTCGATTACTGGACCGACAAGATCGCGACGCTCGCCGCACGCAACTGGCCGTTCCTCGTGACCGACATCGACGGCGAGGTCGCAGGCTACGCCTATGCCACCCAGTTCCGCGACCGTGCCGCCTACGCCCGCACCTGCGAAAACAGCATCTACATCCGCCCCGGCATGATCGGGCGCGGCATCGGCACTGTCCTGATCGAAGCGCTGCTCGAAGCCGCCACCGCCAGCGGCTTCTGCGAGATGATCGCGGTCATCGGCGGCGGTGAACCCGCCTCGGTCGCGCTCCACGCCAAGGCGGGTTTCCGCCACGCCGGACGCATGGAGCTCGTCGGCGAGAAGTTCGGGCGGCTGCTCGATACGGTATATATGCAGCGGACGTTGAACGATCCTGCTTGACTTTAATTCGATATTTCGACAAATATCGAATCATGGATGCAACCCAGACTATCGCCGCACTTGCCGCCCTCGCGCAGGAACACCGGCTTCAGGCATTCCGCTTCCTCGTGCAACGGGGCGCGGACGGAGCGGCAGCCGGCGTAATTGCCGACCACCTCGCCATCCCCGCCTCGTCGCTGTCATTCCATCTCGCGCAACTCGAACGCGCGGGCCTCGTCGTGCGCGTCCGCAAAAGTCGGTCACTGATCTATTCCGCCGACTTTGCCGCGATGAACACGCTGGTCGGTTATCTCATGGAAAATTGCTGCGGCGGGGCAAATGCCTGCGCGCCGGCCTGCGAAACTCAGCCTGACAGGCCAATTCTCGAAAGGAACGCCGCATGAAACGGATACACCTCCACGTCGGGGTCAGCGACCTCGACACCTCGATTGCGTTTTACACTGGCCTGTTCGGCGCAGAGCCGACGATTGCCAAATCCGATTATGCCAAATGGCTGCTCGACGACCCGCGCGTCAATTTCGCGATCTCGTCGGCGGACCACACTGCAAAGGGTATCGAGCACATCGGCATCCAGGCCGAAACGCTTGACGAACTCGGCGAAATCTACGGCCGTTTGAAAGCCGCCGGACGTCCAGTGCTGGAGGAAGGTGCGACGACCTGTTGCTACGCCCAGTCGGAAAAAAACTGGATCGCCGACCCCGACGGCGTCGTGTGGGAGGCGTTCCTGACCAATGGCGAGGCCACCGTGTACGGCGATAAAATGCAGGTCGCCCAGGCTCACGCCAACCTCAACGCGCTCGAATCGGCGCACGCCTCGGCCACCACCTGCTGCGCCCCGAAAATCGCGTGAGACGCGTCCTCGTGGCCGAGGGGGTCGGCACGATGCTGTTGGTCGCCACCGTCATCGGCTCGGGCATTATGGCCGAGCAGTTGGCGGGCGGAAACGACGCGGTTGCGTTGCTCGGCAATACCGCCGCGACCGGGGCAATGCTCTATGTGCTCATCACCCTGCTTGGTCCGGTTTCAGGCGCGCAGTTTAATCCGGCGGTGACGTTGCTGCTGGGCAGCCGGTCACGGGCAGCGGTGATCGCGGTCCAGATCGCTGCCGCGGTGGCGGGCACCATTCTCGCCCACCTCATGTTCGGGCACGCTGCCCTCGAACTGGGCATAAAGCCGCGCACCGGCCCGGCCATCTGGCTCGGCGAGTTCGTCGCGACCTTCGGGCTATTGCTGACCATCCGCCTCGGGTTGCGTTATCGGCCTGACTCAGTCCCCGCGCTCGTCGCGGCATGGATCGTCGCGGGCTACTGGTTCACCGCGTCGACCAGCTTCGCCAATCCGGCGGTGACGCTTGCCCGCGCCTTGACCGACAGCTTTGCCGGGATACGGATGATCGACGTCCCCGCTTTTGTCATCGCACAACTGGCGGGGGCATTTACAGGCTATCATCTCGGCGGCTGGCTCACCGCCGATCAGGAGCAAATCGCATGAAGGCCACCATCTACCACAACCCCGCCTGCGGGACGTCGCGCAAGACATTGGCGATCCTGCACGAAACCCCCGGCGTCGAGGTCGCGGTAGTCGAATATCTCAAAACCCCGCCAACCCGCGAACACCTGTCCGCGCTCTATGCGCGGGCGGGCATCACCCCGCGTCAGGGGCTGCGCACGACCAACTCGCCCGCCGCCGAACTGATTGGCGAACTGGGCCTTATCGAGGCGGACGACGCCGCGATCCTCGACGCGATGTTGGCACACCCCGTGCTTATCCAGCGCCCGCTGGTCGAAACCGCCAAAGGGGTGCGACTGTGCCGACCGCAGGAGGTCGTGCGCGAAATCCTGTAGAGCGTGATGACGTGAGGTTGATCTAATTTCTCCTCCCCCCTGGTGGGGGAGGCCGGGTGGGGGGCGAGCCGCGTCTGCGGTTCAAAAAACTCTTTAACCCTTGCCGCTCGTGAGCCGTTTTTCAGCGGCAGACGCCGCTGGCCCCCACCCTGACCCTCCCCACAAGGGGGAGGGAAGCACCATGAAACAACCTCACGTCATCGCGCTCTAAAACTTCACCGCCACCGTCAGACGCGCATTGATCGGTGCACCCGTCGAGATGTTGTTGTCGTTATGCGCGACCGGAAAATAGGTCGTGTCGGTCAAATTCTCGACATTCAGCTGCGCGTCGATCCGGTCGGTCAGCTTCACAAAGAGCGCCGCATCAACGCGGGTGTAGGCGGGCAATTCGGTCACATTGCTGATCGTCGCGAACTGCTTCGACTGGTGGTACAGCCCCAACCCAACGCCAAACCGCTCGCTGATGTCATAACGGTTCCACAGTGACAGCTGGTGCTTCGGCACCTGTGCCACGCGGCGACCGGCGGGCGCGGCACTCGTCGTCTGGGTGATCTCGGCGTCGGTATAGCCATAGCCGATGCTTGTCTGCCACTGCGGCGTGATCCGCCCGGTCAGGCCGAGTTCGAACCCGGTGCTGCGTTGCTGCCCGGTCAGCACCGTCGTCCCCGCCACCGGCCCCGCCGCGCGGGTATTGCGGCGGTCGAGGCGATAGGCCGCCGCGGTCAGCGTCAGGTCGGGGCGGATGTCCCACTTCGCGCCGATCTCGTAATTGTCGAACGCCTCGGGCTCCAGCGTCGCCAGCGTCGCATCAAGCGACAGGAACTGGTCGCCCGATTGCGGCAGAAACGACTTCGAGTAACTGACATAGACCGACGCCTGTGGCACCGGCTTAAACACCACCCCGACACGCGGCGACCACAAATTGTCGGCGCGCGCGAATGTCTGCGCGGTGAAGGTGTTCGTGAACCCCAGATCGAAGCGGTCGTAGCGCAGCCCCGCGATCAAATCGATCTTGTCGCCGAGGCCAATCTGGTCCTGAATATAAAACGACGTCTGTTTCAACTT
>JANNCK010000426.1:0-1541 GCA_031386545.1 Sphingomonadales bacterium | reverse complement strand
GCCGATGTCGTCGTCCATGACGGCCTTGTCGACGAGCGCGTGTTCGCGCATGTGCCCGCCACCGCCCAGCGTATCTCTGTCGCCAAAAAGCGCGACCGCCACACGCTGTCGCAGGAGGCGATCAACGCGCTGATCGTCGCGCATGTGAAAACCGGTGCCATCGTTGTCCGGTTGAAGGGCGGCGACCCGTTCGTATTCGGTCGCGGCGGCGAAGAGGTCGAGGCTGTGCGCGCAGCGGGCTTGCGTGTCGAGGTCATTCCCGGTGTGTCGGCGGCGCTCGGTTGTGCAGCGGAGGCCATGCTGCCGCTCACCCACCGCGACTGGTCGTCGGCGGTCAGCTTTGTCGCGGGGACATGCAAGGGGCTGGCGGACCAGAATTGGTCAGGCCTTGCCGGACATGGCCGAACCCTCGTCGTCTACATGGGCGTTACAGCGGCACGCGCGATTGCCGACAAGTTGATGGCCGACGGCGTCGATCCCGGCATTGCAGTCGCCGTGCTGGAGCGCGGCACCCTGCCCGGCAGTCGCGCGATGCGAACTTTGCTTGCCGATCTCGGCGATCTCGTCGAACGCGAAAACGTGCTCAGCCCGGCGATCCTCGTCATCGGCGAAGTCGTCTTGCTGTCGGACGCCGAAAATCACCTGAAGACGCTTGCAACGCAAGCAGAGGCTTTTTCATGAAATTGTTGACCGGCAATGATCTGAAATCCGGCGACGTCACCTGGTGGACCGGCAATGGCTGGTCGCGCCATGTCGAGGACGCGGCAGATGTTGGCGAGCACGGCGAGGGAGTTCGATCCGCTGAAGAAGGCGCGCGCCGCGTCAATGCTTCGTACCTGATCGAAGCGGTTGCGACGCCCGAGGGGCCGCGACCCGCACATATCAAGGACCGCATTCGCGCGCTCGGCCCGACCGTGCGCCCCGATCTGACGCTGAAACCCGCCGACCCCACCGCCGGCGAATGGGTGATCTGATGTATAAATACGACAATTACGACCAAGCCATCGTCGATACCCGCGTCGCTGAATTCCGCGATCAGGTAACGCGCCGCATTGCGGGCGACCTGACCGAGGACCAGTTCAAACCGCTGCGGCTGATGAACGGCCTGTACCTGCAACTTCACGCCTATATGCTTCGGGTCGCAATTCCTTACGGTACGCTCGACAGCCGCCAGATGCATCTATTGGGGCATATCGCGCGCAAATATGACCGCGGTTACGGCCACTTCACCACGCGGCAGAATATCCAGTATAACTGGATCAAGCTTGAGGAATGCGCCGATCTGCTCGCCGAACTGGCGCAGGTCGAGATGCATGCGATTCAGACCAGCGGCAATTGCATCCGCAATATCTCGTCCGACCAATATGCTGGCGCGGCTGCTGACGAAGTTGCCGACCCGCGCCCCTGGGCAGAGCTACTTCGCCAATGGTCGACCTTCCATCCCGAATTCAGCTATCTGCCGCGCAAATTCAAGATTGCGGTAATCGCCAGTCCTGAAGACCGCGCCGCGATGCGGCTGCACGACATCGGGCTGGAGCTGG
>JANNCK010000414.1:0-4293 GCA_031386545.1 Sphingomonadales bacterium | reverse complement strand
CGCAGAACTCCATCGCAAAACGTGCCTGTTTCGCCATGTCGACGCTGTCGTCGAAGACCACAATCCCGCCGTGGCCGATCAGCCCGTCATTCTCCGCAAAGGTTTCATAGTCGAAGGCAAAATCGAACTGCGAAGGCGGATGATACGCGCCAAGCGGCCCGCCGACCTGCACCGCACGCACCGAACGACCCGAAGCGGTCCCGCCGCCGATGTCGTTGACCAGCGTTCCAAGCGTGATGCCGAACGCGGTTTCGAACAGCCCGCCGTGCTTGATGTTGCCAGCAAGCTGGATCGGCATCGTTCCCCGCGACCGCCCCATGCCGTAATCGGCATAGGCTTGGCCGCCATGGGCCATGATCCAGGGGACAGCAGCAAGCGTCAGGACGTTGTTGACGATCGTCGGCTTTCCGAAAAGCCCTTCATGCGCGGGGAGCGGCGGCTTCGCGCGCACTTCACCGCGCTTGCCCTCGAGACTGTTGAGGAGCGAGGTTTCTTCACCGCAAATATAGGCACCTGCACCAACGCGTACCTCGACATCGAACGGCGCAACGAGCGTGGCGCACAGCGCGACGGCCGCCTCCATCTTGGCGATAGCATGCGGATATTCCGACCTTATATAGACAAAGCCCTTGTCCGCACCCACCGCGAATCCGGCAATCGCCATCCCTTCGATCAGCTGAAAGGGATCTCCTTCCATCGCCATGCGGTCGGCAAAGGTGCCGCTGTCGCCCTCATCGGCGTTGCAGACGATATATTTGCGGTCCGACGTGGTCGCGGCAACGGTTTTCCATTTTACGCCAGCCGGGAACCCGGCACCGCCTCGCCCGCGCAAGCCGGACTGGAGTATATTTTCCAGTGTATCGGCGGGGCCGACCGAACGCGCCTTTTCAAGCCCCACCCACCCGCCGGTTGCCGCGTAATCTTCCAGCGACAGCGGCCGGGTCTTGCCCGCGCGCTGGAACGTCAAGCGGGTCTGTCGTGCGATAAATGGATGATCGGCGATCGTGCCGATGTTCTCGGCGCGGGCGTCGAGCATCGCAGGAACAAGCGCCGCCATTGCATTCGCATAGCCGATGCCGTCGATATCGACGAGCGGTTCGAGCCAGTGCATGCCCCAGCTCGACACGCGTTCGACCCTATGGCCCGCCGCCTCGAATGCCGCGACGACAGCTTCTGCGCCACAGGCGATGGCTACCGCGTCATCGGCAATGCGCACGATCATGACTGACCGGCAATCAGGGCGGCGAAGGAACCGGCGTCCAGCCGCGCATGAACGGTATCGCCGACCATCGCAGCCGGGCCGACCGAACACAGGCCCAGGCAGTAGACCGGCTCAACGCTGACGCGCGACTGGGCATCCGCCACGCCGCGCAGCGCCGCCACGCCGCGCGCCTGACACGCCTCGGCTTCGCACAATTTGATGTATGGTCGATCACGCTTTTCCGGCGTAAAATCATGATAGAAACTGACGACGCCATGAACCTCGGCGCGCGTCAGGTTAAGCGCTTGCGCAATGGTGCGAACCGCGGCTTCGCTGACATGCCCGAGCCCCGCCTGAAGATCGTGCAGGATCGGTAGCAATGGCCCTTCGCGCGTCCGGTGACGTTCGAGAGTCGCGGTCAGGCAATCGGTCTCACGCATACCCGGACTGTCGAACGCATGATTGGAATTGTCAAATAGACTGACCGAAAGATCGATAGTAAATGCCTATTAAACGCCTTATGACTTTGCGAGATCGAGAGCCAAGGCCACCTCATACAATCCCGTTGCCAGCGGTGGTTGCGGGAGGCGATCGCTGATGACGAGGCCGATTTCGTTCGGCGCGATGGCATCGGTGATCGGGATAGCAACCAGATCGGCATGCGCCGCCACCAGAGCGGCGTGGCTGTCGGTGATGATCGACGCCAGTCCGCCGACCGAGACCATCGAAAGCAGCGCGACATAGCTGTCCGCAGTGGCTACCGGATCGGCCGACAGGCCCCGCGAGGCAAGATGAGCGTCGAGGATCCGGCGATTCTGCATGCCCTGGTGCAGCAGGCACAGCTGCGCGCCAACGACGTCGGCCAGCCTGACGGCGGCGCGGTCGGCAAGTGCCGATCCGCGCGCCGCGACAGCCACGAAGCGTTCCACATACAGCGGTACCGAACGGACCTGGGCGAGCGGTTCGCTGTTCAGATAGGTCAACCCTGCATCGATATCGGATGCCAGCAACGCGCGCTCGATCTCGCGTGAGGTCATCGACGAAATGTCAATCCGTACGTCGGGATGGGCGGCTGCCATCGCAGCAACCAGATAGCCAACGGCGGGCATGGCGGCCGGGATGACACCGAGTCGCGCGTTGCCGCGCAGGCCGCCGGTTTCGACATCGAGCGTCGCGAGGATCGCCGCCTGATTGGCAATCATCTGCTGCGCGAAAGGCAAGATCGCGTGCCCCTGGCTGGTCAGGTCAACAAACCGGCGATCGCGGATGACAAGGCGTTCGCCCAGCGCGGCTTCGAGCGCCACAAGGCCCGCAGACAGCGTCGGCTGCGACACCTGACACACTTGCGCGGCGCGCCCGAAGTGACGCTCGCGCGCTATCGCAACAAAATATTCGAGGAAGCGCAGTTGCATGGACCGATGAGCTAACCGGCGGCAGCGATAGTTGGCAAGCGCCAGCAGCGCGCATTTACTTCACGCGCCGTCGGCCCGCTTGTTCGGTTCCCGATTTTCAATAGAACGTCGAGGTCGCTCGATGGCTGGGGAAGCGGAAATTGGTTAGAACTGCGATGCCGCTCGACGGGGACGCCGAAAATTCGGGCTTGAGCCGTTCACTTAAGGCGCGGCATATATCGATGATCACCTTCGGCGGGATCATCGGGGCCGGGCTGTTTGTCGGATCGTCGACGGCAATCAGCACGATCGGCCCCGCTGCCGTCGTCAGCTATGCCCTGGCCGGCTTTCTGGTGCTGTTGGTCATGCGGATGATTTCCGAAATGGCGATGGCACTGCCGGGCAGGCAGACATTCCCCGATTTCGCTCGCGCGGGCGTCGGTGATTGGGCAGGCTTCCTCGTCGGCTGGCTCTATTGGTATTTCTGGGTTGTCGTCATCGCGATCGAGGCCATTGCGGGCGCGAAGATCATCTGCGGCTGGTTTCCACAGTTCGAAGTCTGGCAGGTCGGGGTCATGCTTATGGCTGTGCTCACGGGCGTAAACCTGATGTCGGCGCGATCCTATGGCGAGTTTGAATTCTGGTTCGCCTCGACCAAAGTGATTGCGATTATCGTCTTCATCGTGATCAGCGGGGCCTATGCACTGGGCCTGACATCGCCCGATGGCCCGACCTTCGGCAATTTGACGCGTCACGGCGGATTTGCCCCTGCGGGCATCACCGCCATTTTCGTGGGCGTTTCGACGACGATCTTTTCGCTGTGCGGTGCCGAGATCGCGACGCTTGCCGCCGCTGAGTCGAAAGAAGGTGCCAAAACAATCGCGCGCATGACGATTTCGGTGTCGGTCCGTATTCTGGTGTTCTTTGTCCTCTCGATCCTGATGATCGTCGCCGTGGTGCCCTGGAACGAAATTCAGGTCGGCGTGTCGCCCTTTGCCCATGCATTGCGACAGATGGGCTATCCGGCGGCCGACCTGATTATGAACATGATCGTGCTCGTCGCCGTACTGTCGTGCCTGAACTCGGGGATCTACATCACCTCGCGCGCGATGTTCGTGCTGGCGCAAAACGGCGACGCGCCGCAGTCGTGCGTGCAGCTCAGCAGATCGCGTGTTCCCGCCCGTGCCATCCTGATCGCCAGCCTGTTCAGCTATGGCGCGCTGGCAGCGTCGGTTTTGTCGCCCGACCGGGTATTTAATTTCCTTGTCAACTCGTCGGGCGCGATCATGTTGTTCATCTACATGCTGATCGCGGTCGCGCAGTTGCGCCTGCGATCGCGATTCGAAGCCGAGGCGCCCGATCGGTTACAGATCAAGATGTGGCTACACCCCTATGGCACCTGGGTGGCGATTGCGGGGATGGCTGGCGTGCTGATCCTGATGGCGTTCTCGAAAAGCCGGGTTGAGCTGTGGGCGAGCGTGATCGTGACCAGCGCATTTGCGATTGCCTATGTTGTGCGCCGCCGGGCGGTGCTGAAAGCCGTGCCCCAAGGCACGGCATGAAATTTTCCGGTCGCGTTATTCTTTTCAGTCGAATGGCCTTGCGCTGACGCGCCATAGTTGCCGCTGGGCAGAACTGTGGAGGACTTGCCGGTGAAACTCGAAAACGATCCGCTGGCGGCATTCTGGATGCCCTTCACGG
>JANNCK010000410.1:0-3360 GCA_031386545.1 Sphingomonadales bacterium | reverse complement strand
ACCGCGGCGGCGGGCCTTCCTGCCTATGAAATCTCGAACCATGCCCGGACGGGGGCCGAGAGCCGCCACAATCTAACCTATTGGCGCTATGGCGATTACGCCGGAATTGGTCCTGGCGCGCACGGCCGCCGCAACGGTGTTGCCACCGTGCGCCACAAAAAACCCGAAAACTGGATGAGCGCCGTCACCCGCAACGGCCACGGCATGGTGAGCGAGGACGTCCTCCCCGACCGCGACCGCGCCATCGAGGCGCTGCTGATGGGGCTGCGGTTGCGCGAAGGGGTTGATGTCGAACGGATTGCCGAGCGCAGCGGGGTCGCGGAACCCGTCGATTATGCCGCCATCGACCGCCTGATCGGCCTCGGCTTGATCGATTTCGCCGCGCCGCGCCTGATCGTTACCGAACGCGGGTTCGGTGTGCTTGACGCGATCTTGACCGAGGTCGTTGCCAGCTAAAACCCGCGCGGCGCGCCGTCGACGACGACGAACCCGCCCGGCCCGGCCTGCTGCACTTCAAGGGCGCGCTGGGCGATGCCGTCCCGACCAAAGCGGAACGCACCGTCGATGCCGGTAAAGCCCCCCGCATCGCTTAGCCGCGCCACGGGAAACACGCTCCCGAATTTCCAGTCGCCACCGATCCGCGACACCAGCAACACCGCGTCATAGCCCAGACTAGCCAGCCGGTACGGACCTTTGCCGAACCGCGCGCGGTATTTGACCGCAAGTTGGTCATAGACCCCGTCGGATACACTCGCGAACCACGCACCCTTCAGCGCTGCACTCGCCGCCAGCCCTCCTTCGGCATTCCACAATTCGGTGCCGAGGAGCCGCGCCGATGCGCCGCCCCGCGCCCGGATAATCGGCGCAGCCTGCACCGAGACCCGTGCCGAATCGGCGATCAGCACCGCATCATAGGGCGACGTATTCGCCATCCGCGTAATCGCCGCGGTGATCGAACCCGCACTCCGGTCGAAAGTTTGCAGTGACACGACTTGTCCGCCTGCCGCCTCGACACTTCGCAAAAACGCCGTCGACGACCGCTGGCCGTACAGCCCCGACGGTACCAGCCCGGCAAACTTCACCGCGCCCTTGCTGCGTGCATAGGCGACGATCCGTTCGATTGACTGGGCAGGGGCAAAGCCCATCACATAAACACCGTTTCCGGCGACGCCGATGTCATTTGAGAACGTAATCACCGGCACCCGGGCCGCGCGCGCAATCGGCGCAACGATACGGACATCATCGGCCAGCAATGGCCCCAGAATCAGCCGGTTCCCCTCGGCAACCGCTTTTTGCGCTGCCGCTGCCGCACCTGTCGCAGTATCGTACATCGTGACGCGGATGGTTTTGCCGCCGGTGTCGAGCACCGCCATGTTCGCCGCGTTGGAAATCGATTCGCCGACTGCCGCATTGGGGCCGGTCAGCGGCACCAGCAACGCGACACGGTTGCGCTGGGTATCGGTGGGCAGTGCCGGTCCGGCCGGATCGACCGTTACCGGCGGCGGCGCGTCAATCGGACGCGGCGGCCCCTTTGGCACGACCTGACAGGCGGACAGCGCAATTGTGCCCAGCAGCACAAGCCACTTGCCCGCGCGGCCAATTTGCCCCAGCGCTCCAGCCCCTGACCCGGCAACCCTCATGACCTGTTTTCCCATATGAACGCGCCACTCTCTCCCGGCCTCTATATCGTCGCCACGCCCATCGGCAATCTTGGCGACCTGACCCCGCGCGCCGGAACGGTGCTGGCCTGCGCCGACGTGTTGTGCGTCGAGGACAGCCGCGTCACGGGAAAACTGCTCAACCACCTCGGGGTGAAGCGGTCGATGACAAATTATCACGATCACAACGCCGATGCGGTCCGTCCCGGTCTCGTCGCGCGGATGGGCAGCGAATCGGTGGCGCTGGTTTCGGACGCCGGAACGCCGCTGATTTCGGATCCCGGTTACAAGCTGGTCCGCGACGCCCGCGCGGCCGGGCATAATGTCGTGACGGTGCCCGGCGCCTGTGCAGCGATTGCAGGGCTGACGCTGGCGGGTCTGCCCACCGACCGCTTTCTTTTTGGCGGTTTTTTACCCGTCAAAGCCAAGGCAAAGGCCGACGCGATTGCCGAACTCGCGCATGTTCCGGCGACGTTGGTGTTCTACGAATCAGGGCCGCGCCTCGGGGCGACACTCGCCGCGCTGCGCGATGTGCTCGGTGACCGCGAAGCCGCAGTCGCACGCGAACTGACCAAGGCCTATGAGGAATGCGTGACCGGAACCCTGACCGACCTCGCCGCGCGCTACGCCGATGCCCCGCCCAAGGGCGAGATTGTCGTGCTCGTCGGCCCGCCGCCGGTGCGCGAAGTCCCCATCGATAGCGATGCGGCGCTGCGTGAGGCGCTGACCCGCTTGGCCGTCGGGCGCGCGGCGAGCGAAGTCGCCGACGCGACTGGCCTCGACCGGCGCACGCTTTACGCCCGCGCGCTCGAACTGAAGACTTCAGAATGAAAGTTGGCGCATGACCCACGCTGCTGCCGAAGCGCGCGGACGCCGCGCCGAACGCATTGCCGCCTGGTATCTGCGCCTGAAGGGCTGGCGCATTATCGGCACCCGCGTACGGACACCTGTCGGCGAGATCGACATTGTTGCACGCCGCTTTCGCACGACCGCGTTTGTCGAGGTGAAGACGCGCGGAACACTCGCCGATCTTGACTATGCGGTTGATCGCCACCGCCTGCGCCGCGTTGCCGCCGCCGCCTCGGCCCTCGCCGCGCGCCATGCCTTTCCGGGCGGTGACATCCGCATCGACGTAATTCTGGTCGCGCCGGGCCGGATGCCGAAACATCTGTCGAATGTGTGGGAGGGATGAACTCAAGACCACCTTCATGCTGAACTTGTTTCAGCATCCACCTTTCCGCCGGAGCGGCTGTTCGGGCGGTAGGGTGGACCCTTAAACAAGTTCAGGGTGACGATACCCTTTATGGAAATTGCCCAGTAAGAGACCCTGATGACCCTCCGCATTGCATTCCAGATGGACCCGCTCGACGGTCTCAACATCGCCGGTGACTCCACCTTCGCGCTAATGCTCGCCGCCCAATCGCGCGGGTATACGCTCTACTATTACGGCGTAAACGACCTGACATGGGAAGGCGGACGGCTCTACGCGATGGCCAGGCCCGTCACCGTGCGACGTGAAGTCGGCAATCATTTTACGCTTGGCGAGCCACGCCTCCTCGACCTTGGCCGCGACATCGATGTCGTGTGGATGCGGCAGGATCCGCCGTTCGACCTGAGCTATATCACCGCCACGCACCTGCTCGAACGCATCCAGCACGAAACCCTCGTCGCCAACGATCCCGCCAGCGTCCGCAACGCGCCC
>JANNCK010000361.1:0-9438 GCA_031386545.1 Sphingomonadales bacterium | reverse complement strand
GCCGGGTGCACGCGCCTATGCGTTTGACGTCAGCAGTGATGCCGGAATGACGGACGTCATCGCCCAGTTTCGCGGCAGCGGTGGCGACGTCGGCTTCGACGGCTTGCCCGACGGCAGTTATTTCATCCGCGCTGTCGCGACTGATCCTGCCGGGATCGACGGCTTTGCCCAGACGTGGTCGTTTGAACGGCTGACGCTTGGGTCAAAGCCTCCCGAAAGCACCGGGCGTGGCATGCACTTTCGCTGGACGAGCGGCGACGATGGCGTGCGCTCCTATCGCTTCACGCTCTATACCGACGAGGCAGCGACTCGGGCGTTTATTGACCAAGTTGGCCTAAAAGCGACGAGCTTCACTGTCACCGACCTCCCGCCCGGCACCTATTGGTGGCGTGTCGTGCTGACCAAGTTCAGCGATGGCAAGGCCGTGGTCGCGACGGGGGAATTGCAAAGCTTCACCATTGCCAAGCCCGAATAACCCCGCGCGGTCGCGTCCGCTGGCGCGGCTGATCGCGGGCGGCACGGGATGGTTTGAATGGGTGCTGCTCTTCCTGGCGGCACTAAGTCTGGCGGGCGGATTGCTTGCCAGCCGACTGACCGATCCGCTTGATGCGCTGGTCCACGACGCCATTTCCCGCGCAACACCGCGCGCGCCGGATGCGCAGATCCTGATCGTCGGGATTGACGATGCCAGCATCCGGGCGCTTGGGCGCTGGCCGTGGCCGCGCGATGTTCACGCGGCGCTGATTGACCGATTGACCGCGGCGGGCGTGAAGGCCGTCGGCTATGATATTTTGTTTGTCGAGCCCGGGACTGGTGATGCCGCCCTCGACGCCGCGCTCGCCCGATCCGGCAAAGTTGCGCTGCCGCTGTTGGTCGAAACACCCGGCGACGATGGCGCAGCGTTTCGTCTCACACGCCCTGTCGTTCGCGGCGCCGCCACCGGCCATGTTGTCGTCCGCCCCGACGGTGATGGCATATTTCGCCGCATTGCCCCGTTTGAAACGGCCGGCACCGAACGCATCGCCCATTTGGCCTTCGCAACGGCACGAATTGCCGGGGCAGGCGGCCAAAACGCCGGAACCCTGATCCCTTTTGCCGGACCGCCGGGCACTTATGCGACGGTTGCCTTCGCCGCCGTCCTGCGGGGCGAAGTGCCGCCAGAATTACTGCGCGACCGGATCGTCCTTGTCGGCGCAACCGCCGCCGGTCTTGGTGACCGGTTCGCAACCGCTGTCGGCGGCGAGCGTGACCTGATGGCGGGTGTCGAGGTTCAGGCCAATGTCCTTGATGCCCTGCGCCATGGCGGCCTGCGGTCGGTGGCGGGGTGCTGGTTCAGCCTGTCCTTTGCCGCCTGCGCGCTGGCGCTGCTCTGGGCCGGGTTTCTGTTTGCGGGGCCACGCCAGAATCTGGTCTTCGCGGCCCTTATCTTTGCGGGTGTCCTAGCGATATCCGCAACGCTTTTGGTGCAGGGCGGCATCTGGATTCGTCCGGCAGCGGCGCTTGTGACCCTTATCATCATGTTTCCGCTGTGGGGCTGGCGGCGTTTGGCAGCGGCGAGCCGCTTTCTGGACGCCGAACTCGACCGGCTGGGCGTCAGCGATGTCGTTATTCCCGCCGGTGGCGACCGCATTACCCGCCAGATCGCTCTGCTCGACGCCGCGAGTGACCGCATGGCAATGCTGCGTCGCCAGCGTGACGAGACGCTCGCCTTTCTTAGTCACGACTTACGCAGTCCCGCCGCCGCGATCCTCAGCATCGTGCCCGAAACCGACCGCGTGGCGGGGCACGCCCGCCGCTTGTTGCGGCTTGCCGACCAATTCGTGCAGGGGTTGCGCGCTGAGGAGGCGCCGCTCCTCATCGAGCCGGTCGAGCTGGCTGCATTGCTCGACGAGGCCGCCGATCATTGCTGGGAAGCGGCCCAGCGCGTCGGCGGCAGGGTGATAGTGACGGCCAGCTGGGACATCCCCGAAATTTCCACTGACCGCGCATTCATGGCGCGGGCTGTCGTCAACCTCATCGACAACGCACTCAAATATGGCGGCGAGCAACCCCTAGTGCACGTTCGGGGCTGGTTTCGTGCTGGATGTGTAATTGTATCGGTAGCGGACGACGGCCCCGGCCTATCGTCAGCCCAAAGCGCATCGCTGTTCGACCGGTTCGAGCGGGCCGGCGCATCACGCCCTGACGGGGTTGGTCTCGGACTTGCACTGGTTTCCACTTTCGCCCGGCGAAGCGGCGGGCAAGTCGCCTGCATCAGCCGCAGTGGTTTCGGGACCGCTTTCGTATTGTCGATCCCGGTGCTCTAAACGAATCAGGGCGCGAGTGCGGCTGCGATCAGGCGCGCCATATCGGGCACAGGGGCCTTGCGCGTGACGATCTCGTGGGCCACCCGCTCCTCTAACACCCGTCCGTCCGGCGAAAAGAAATGGATCGTCAGCCGAACTTCGCGACGTCCCTTGGTAAACAACCCAGCCTTGACCGGCTTATCGGTCCAGCCGGGCGCATCAGCGGTAACAGGGAGGTCATTTCCGGCGACGCTACCGCTCGCGCGGGGCCGGTCGGCGAGCGTGAGCGAAATCAAACGTCCCGGTGCCAGGCCTTTGGATGGCGGCATCATGCTGCGCGCCATCAGACCGCGCGCGAGTGCTGCCCGTGCCGCGATGCTGAGTTCGTCTTCACCGATGATCGTATAGGTAGTTTCAGGTGGCGGCAGTGCGCCAGCGACCACCAGCGGTGCCGGGGGCACACACGCCGTGAGTGCGAACAGCAGCGCGCCGGAAAACATGGCGGAGGCGAGCAGCTTTGCCGCGCGCCTCCGCATTGTCTTAACGCTTCGAGAACTGGAAGCTGCGGCGGGCCTTGGCCTTGCCGTATTTCTTGCGCTCGACCGCGCGGCTGTCGCGGGTCAGGAACCCGGCGGCCTTGACCGGTGCACGCAGCTCCGGCTCATATTTAGTCAGTGCCTGCGAAATACCATGACGCAGCGCCCCGGCCTGACCCGACAGGCCACCGCCCTTGACGGTCGCGACGACATCAAAGCTGCCGACACGGTCAGCGACTTCAAAGGCCTGACGGATGACAAGGCGCAATGTCGGACGGGCAAAATACACTTCCTGATCGCGACCGTTAACCGTGATCTTGCCGCTGCCCGGCTTGATCCAGACGCGCGCAACGGCGTCCTTACGACGACCGGTCGCATAGCTGCGTCCCTGTGCATCGATGATCTTGTCGCGGAGCGGCATCGTCGAAACTGGACGGGCGGGTGCCGCGTCTTCGTCGTTGACGACAGTGTCGGTTACTTCGGCCTTCACAGGGGCGGGTTCAGCCCCTGTCAGCGCGGCGAGATCGGCCAGCGACTGGCGTGTATCCGACACCGGAGTGGCTGATGTTTCGGGGGTCTCGGACATTATGCGTCCACCTTGTTCTTGCGGTTCATCGAGGCAACGTCGAGCACCTTGGGGCTCTGGCCGGCATGGGGATGTTCGGTACCCGAATAGATCCGCAGTGCGCGCATCTGGTCACGACCAAGGGGGCCACGCGGAATCATGCGCTCGACAGCCTTTTCCAGAATGCGCTCGGGGAACTTGCCCTCAAGGATCTTGGCTGGCGTCGTTTCCTTGATGCCGCCCGGGTGACCGGTGTGCTTGTAATAAATCTTGTCGGTCATCTTCTTGCCGGTGAAGCGCACCTTGTCAGCGTTGATGATGACGACATTGTCGCCGCAATCAACGTGCGGGGTGTAGCTCGGCTTGTGCTTGCCGCGCAGGATATTGGCGACCATCGACGCGACGCGTCCAACGACCAGCCCATCGGCATCGATCAGAATCCAGTCTTTTACCACATCGGCGGGCTTAAGCGCCTTAGTGGTCTTCATCAGCGCCTTCATGGGCTTTCGACCTCTTCAAACGAAACAAGCCGCCCCGGTGTGGAGCGGCGTTCGACCGGATCAATGCAGCGGCAGGCTGAAAAAGTCAAGGAAAGTGCGGCTATTATAACGGGTATCTGAATACCGCGTCTAAGCAGCAATCGGCCTCGGCGCGTGGCTGACCCGGTTGCGTCCGCCATTTTTCGACCGGTAGAGCGCCTGATCGGCGGCATAATAGACGATTCGCCACGACACATCATCGACGATCTGGCCATCGGCGACGCCAATGCTGATCGTGACTGAATGCCCGGCGGGGGTCACCGCGGCCTCGACGGCGCGGCACAGCCGCTCGGGCAGGGCATCGACCGGCTCTGCCGCCACGAGCAACGAAAACTCCTCACCGCCCAGCCGTCCGATTTGCGCGTCGACGGGGGCAGTAGCGCGGATAGCCGCTGCGACGGCGACCAAGACATCGTCGCCCGCCTGATGTCCGTGCCGGTCGTTGATCCGTTTAAACTCGTCGATATCGATGACCATCAATCGCTCGCGCGGTGCCCGCGCGCGCGGACCGGTTGCACTGCGGATAAAGGCTCCCCGGTTGAGTAACCCGGTCAGCGCATCGGTATCGGCCATTTGCTGGAGCCGGGCTTGCATTGCGCGGGCCTCGTCGCGTTCCGTACGCAGGCGTCCGACCCGCCACGATACCGCGAGCGCCGACATCAGCGCCTCGATCGCGATAAAGATCAGCGGACTCATCGCGACCACGATAGAGACGCCGCCGATCAGGCCCATCGCCCAGATCGCGCGCGCAATGCCTGCCAGTAGCGGGATCGACCATGCTACGAGGTAAATCCTGGCAGCACTGCTGCCGCTGCGCCAGGCGATGAATCCGGAGACGAGGAGGCCGGTTAATATCGCGGCCATCGACAGATAAGTAACGCGGTCCATGAGCTGCCAAGCAAACCGGCTGTCAATCAACCGGATGCTGCACGCTACCAAGCCGATGATAGCGGCGGCAAAGGTCAGCCGCAGGGCAAGGCGCGGGCGGCAGTCTTCCTCGATAAAGCTGTGGAGAAAAAAGACGGCCGTTCCCAGCATCGCCATAGTGCCGAACAGCGTCACTGAAATCTGGTCGGTGGTGTTGAGGTTGGGCAGGACTATAAAAATCCCGCCGGACCAGCTCAACCCGATGCTGAGCATTGTCACTGCGCTCAGGCAATAGGCGAGGATGAACTTGTACCGCAGCACGACATAGAGCGCGATGTTGTAGACGAGCAGGACGCCGACAATGCCGGCGAGAATGCCATAAAGCAGCAAGACTGCGAGGTCGCCGTCAAGCGCGGCGCGACCGGTTTTGAACTCGATGCTCGGCGCAATCCCGCGCTGATTCCGTAGCCCTTCGACCCGGATCAGGACTGATGTAATCGTTCCCTTGTCAGCCGGAAGCGCGAACGACACCATCCCGGGCGAGAACAACCGTCGCGACGACATACGATCCGACGGGGCCTGCACGACCCGCCCGTCGGCATAACGGACGAAAATGGTCTCGGTATCGGCCTGGCTATATTCGTGGCGCAACTCCCACGGGTCTTGCGGGTTGGTGGCCAGCGACAGGCCGGTGACGAGACCCCATGTATAGCTGCCGGTCAGCCCGACTTGACCGCGCTTACAATCAAATGCTGCCGGGGTTGCGATCAGCGCATACGGATTTTCCGCTGTTCCACCGGTGCGCAAGCAGGGTTCGGTCGGTACGACACGCGGAGGGGCCGCCTGTGCAGGTGCAATCGTAAACAGGGCAAAGACCGCCGCCAAGGTGCAGAAATACAGCGAAAAGATGCGGCGACGGCCCATAAGCCGGTTCTAGGGGGCAAGTCCTTGCAATATGGTTTCCGAAATGCCGCTTTTAATGCGGCGGATCACGCCGGAAAAGCGACGCCTATCATCTCTTCGGATACGGTCCAGAGACGCGCGGCCAGTCCGGGGTCAATGGCGTGCGCCCGCACTCCGGTATTGGCGTTCATCCCCTCGATCCATGGCGCGGCAATGTCGCAATCCTCACAATAGACGCCGCCCTGTCCGGCAAGCATCGGTGACGTCGCGCACCACACGCTGGTTGCCGCGCCCTGTTCGACCGTCTTGAACCCGGGGTTCACGTTCCCGTCGGCGTCGTACCAGCCCATCGCGACTTGCTCTTCCATTGTCAGGTGGCGCTGCAACGGCGTGACGATGCCACCCGGATGGACGGCAAAGGCGCGGATACCGTGTGCTTTTCCCAGCATATCGAGATGGATCGCGAACAGCGCATTGGCTGACTTAGCCTGACCATAGGCCGTCCATTTATGATAGTCGCGGCGGTCAAAATGGATGTCGTCGAAATCGACCGGGGCGATCCGGTGGCCGATGGATGATAGCACGACGACGCGCCCTCCTGTCCCTGATCCCGCGCCCGCCGCCTTCAGCAGCGGCCATAGCCGCGCGGTCATGCGGAAATGGCCGAGGTGGTTGGTGGCGAACTGGCTTTCGTAGCCGCGCGGGTCACGGCCCAGCGCATTGGCCATGACGGCAGCATTGTTAATCAGGATGTCGATCTTCGCCGTCACACCCGCGACATCGGCGGCAAAACCATCAATCGACGCCGGGTCCGACAGGTCGAGTTTCAGGATTTCAACGCGCGCTATGCCGTTTAGGTCCGCCGCTGCGACTTCGGGCCGCCGTGCGCCGACAATGACTCTCGCACCTGCCCCCGCCAAGGCGCGAACTGTTTCGAGGCCAAGTCCAGAATAGCCGCCAGTAACGAGTGCGGTCTTGCCCGACAGATCGGTCCTCGCGATCACGTCGCTGGCGGTCGAACGCATCCCGAATCCACTGGGCAGGGGGGCTTGATCAGTCATGCGTGTTGCTCCGTCGATGGGATGATTATCGTTGTCTTCCGATAACATGCATACCCCAGGCGACGCTCGCAACCAGCAATGCACCAACCGCCTGATGCGCGACCGCCAGACCGATATTTACACCCGTCATGACGGTGGCGATACCGAGCAGAACCTGCGTCCCGAATGTCGTGTGGATGGCGAGCGAGGCCGCCCGGACACCCCCACGCTTCACCCGGATGGCGAGCATGACCAGCGCCGCGACCGCGAGCCACGCCCACCAGCGATGGATGAAATGCACCAGATACGGATCACTGCTAAACGCGAATGCCCAGCCCTGCGACCAGTCGATGCCGGTCGGCAGAAAGCGGTCGCTCATCATCGGCCAGTTCTGCGAAACCTTGCCCGCGCGCATCCCCGCGACCCACGCGCCGTAGAGCAGCTGGATATAGAGCACGGCCCCGACGACGACGGCAAAACCCGTCAGCCGCGCCGGACGCGACTGCCGATTGCGGGCAAGCGCCACCAGATCGAGCGCGGTCCACACCAGCGCTGCCAAGATGGTCAGTGCCAGCAACAGGTGCAGCGCGAGGCGATAATGGCTGACCGATACCCCCTGCCACAGGCCCGATTTGACCATCCACCAGCCCACGGCACCCTGTAGTCCGCCCAGCGCGAGCAGCGCGACCAGGCGCAGTTTATAGCCGTCCGGGATCGCCCGCCGCAGCCAGAACCACGCCAGCGGCAGCGCGAAGGCAAGGCCGATCACGCGGCCAAGCAAGCGGTGCACCCATTCCCAAAAGAAAATAAACTGGAACTGCGCCATCGTCATGCCGTCATGGATCGCGGCATATTGCGGCACGAGCTTATAGGCGTCGAATGCGGCCTGCCAGTCGGCTGCGGTCAGCGGCGGTATCGCACCTGTCACTGGTTTCCATTCAGTGATCGACAACCCTGATTCAGTCAGGCGGGTGATGCCGCCGACAACGACCATGAAAAACACGAGGAAGGCGACAAAGAACAGCCAATTGGCAATGGCACGAGGGCGGGCTCGAGGGCGGGCACGGGGGTCGGGACGCGGACGGGTAGTGGGCATATCGGCCATATAGGGCGTCTGCCGCGTTCGCCAAATTTGCCCGAATAATTTGGTGTCAATGATATGTTGTATCCTGACCCGACTCGTGTATAGACCAAGTCATGCCACGCAGCTTTCACACACCTTCACTCGACCGAATGGCGGTCGGCCTGTCGGGCGTGTGCATCCTGCATTGCGTGCTCAGTGTAGTGCTGGTCGCGATGCTGTCGGGGGCGGGCACGTTTTTAACCGATCCGCTGATCCACCGTTTCGGCTTGCTCGGCGCGGTTGTGCTGGCGGCGCTGGCGCTGGGGCAGGGCTACCGGACGCACCGCGCGCCGCGGCCCGCTCTGGTCGGACTGGCGGGACTTGCGCTGATGACAATCGGCCTGTTCGCCCCGCACGGCTGGACCGAAGTCGCGCCAACCGTAGCGGGGGTTGTCGTGCTGGCGACCGCGCACTTGATGAATGCCCGCGCCAAGGCGTAGAGTCCAGCCATGGGGCGACACGCACATACGTTACATCACGGCACACCGCTTGCGGTGGCGGCACAGACCGCGCTTGAGGCATCGGGCGAACAATGGACCGACATGCGTGCCCGGGTGTTCGACGCGCTGGCCGGGTTTTCGCGACCGGCGTCGGCCTATGACATTGCCGAGGCCCTGTCGAAGGCAGAGGGGCGTCGCGTCGCCGCCAACAGCATCTACCGCATTCTCGACCTGTTCGTGGCGGCTAACCTTGCGCGGCGGGTGGAAAGCGCCAACGCCTACCTCGCCAACGCGCACCCCGATTGCATCCACGACTGTATCTTCATGATCTGCGACACCTGCGGCAATACCACGCATATCGACGATGACGCTGTGACGGGGGCCGTCCGCGCAGCAGCGAACAAGACCGGGTTCAGCACCACGCGCCCGGTCATCGAAGTGCGCGGAACCTGCGTGGATTGCGGCTGACTGTTGCTCCTCTCCCCTCGCGAGAGAGGGGCTACGCCAATTCCTTCCCCATCCGGATCAACGGGACCGCTACCCCGTCGACCGGCGGCGACTGTACATACTCGATCGGCTCGTACCCGCACGCCCGGTACAGTGGCTCACCCGACAGCGTCGCCATCATCTCTGCCCGCGCAAAGCCCGCCGCGCGCGCCGCCCCTTCGCACAGGTCGAGGATCATCCGCCCGATCCCCTGCCGCACGCAATCCGGATCGGTGTACATCGCCCGCATCCGCGCGGCATCGGTTGCCGGGTCGAGCAGCTTGGGATCGCGCGCAACGATACTCGCGTCGCCGCCATACAGCGTCGCCCGCGCGCTCCAGCCGCCGCAGCCGACAATCATATCCCCGCGCAAAATCAGGAAATATGTGCCGTCGGCGATCAATTGCGTGTCGAGGCCCATCACACTGGTGCTGAGTGCAATTTGTGCAGGCGTCAGAAAACCCAGCTGATTTGTCGCAATTGCCCGCGCCATCAGCGCGCGGATCGCGGGGATGTCGGCTTCGTCGGCAGTGCGGTGATGCAGCATAGCAGTGCGCTAGCCCGTTATTCGCCTGGCGCAAACTCTTCGCCGAGCGCCAGCGAGGTGCTCCTTCGAGCGTAGCGAGAAACCCTATATTGCATTCTCGCTGTCGC
>JANNCK010000336.1:0-1709 GCA_031386545.1 Sphingomonadales bacterium | reverse complement strand
CAAATATCAGTCGCTCCGACCGTTGCTCAGCCGGGTCGAACGCGACACCGGCGTGCCCGAATCGATCATGGTGTCGATCTGGGGAAATGAAACCAACTATGGGGCCTATACCGGCACGTTCGATTTGCCGCGTTCGCTGGCAAGCCTTGCCTTTGAGGGTCGTCGTCGCACGCTGTTCCAGCAAGAATTTATCGATACGCTTAAACTCATCGACCGGGGAATCCCGCGCGACGTCCTGAAGGGAAGCTGGGCAGGGGCCACCGGGCATCCGCAGTTTCTGCCCTCGGCAATCATTCGTCTTGCCCGCGACGGCGACGGTGATGGACGGCCTGATATTTGGCGGAGCGAAGCCGATGCACTGGCATCAATTGCCAATTATTTCGTCCAGTCGGGGTGGCGACCGAACCAACCGTGGGGTGTGGCGGCGAGTGTGCCTGCGTCGCTTGACCGCGCCGGAATTGCCAATCGCACGGTTAGCCCGCGTTGCCCGCGCGTTCATGCCCGCCACAGCCAGTGGAAAACCATCAGTGAATGGCGCGCGCTGGGGGTGACGCCAGTATCGCCGAAACTGCGCGACAGTGACATGGCGTCGCTGCTCGAACCTGACGGGCCGGGTGCGACGGCGTATCTGCTGACCGGTAATTACCGTGTCATCCTCGATTATAATTGTTCGAATTTTTACGGGCTGTCAGTCGGATTGCTGGCCGATGCGGTTGCCGGTTGAGCTCATCCTGGCGAGCGTCATGCTCGCCAGTTGCGTCGGGTCTCCCGAACCGCGCAGCCCATCGTCACGACCTGCGCCGGTTTATCGCGCACCGGTAAGCGATGATGTTGTCCGTGTCGGCGCGACTTACCGAGTGGGCGGTGGCACCTACACACCGCGTGACGACCGTTATTACGAAGAAACCGGCATGGCGAGCTGGTATGGCGAGGAATTGCGCGGCAACCCGACGGCAAATGGCGAGGCTTTCAACCCCGACGGTTTCACCGCGGCGCACCGCACCCTGCCGCTGCCCTCCTATGTCGAGGTGACCGCGCTCGATAGCGGGCGGACGATTTTGGTTCGGATCAATGACCGCGGGCCGTTTCATTCGAACCGGATCATCGACTTGTCACTGGGTGCCGCGCGGCAATTGGGCATTACAGGAAAGGGTGCGCGCCAAGTCCGCGTGCGCCGGGTCGAACCTAGCCAGCGCGACAGAATGGCCCTGCGCCAAGGGCAGCCAGTGACAGTGCGCGGTGGTCGAGGAGAGCCGCAGCGTGCCGTCGCCGCCGCACAAATACCCGTCGGCGCGGGGCCATTTTTTCTGCAAATCGCCAGTTTTTCAAGCGAGCAGCGCGCGCGGATACTGGCTGAAAAGCTCGATGCCGACGTCTCGTCGATAGCGGGGACATGGCGGGTACGCCTTGGCCCGTATAAATCCGCAGACAAGGCACTGGCGGCACTGGCACCGCTGGCGGCAAGGGGCTATCCGGACGCAGTGATCACCCGCTGACCGAACGGAGTCGATGTGAAGCCTGTCCTGCCAATTTTTGCCCTGATGCTGACCGCTGCGCCCGTGACCGCAGCGGCTCCTCCGTTTGAGACCGCCGCGCCGGTCGCCTATCTGATCGACTTGTCATCGGGCGCAACGCTCTATGCCAAGGACGCCGACCGCCGGATGCCACCGGCGTCGATGGCCAAGATGATGACGGTCTATGTCGCGTTC
>JANNCK010000326.1:0-1977 GCA_031386545.1 Sphingomonadales bacterium | reverse complement strand
GGCCAATACCGCCATCCGCACCGCTTTGGCGGCGCTTGCCCATGACAATGGTTTGCGCTTCGTGGCACCACCGCTGTGGCTCTGCACCGATAATGCCGCCATGATCGGTTGGGCCGGGGCAGAGCGGTTCGCGCTGGGCCTCACCGACGGACTCGAGGTAATGGCGCGACCGCGCTGGCCGCTTGATCCAGAGGCGGAAACCGTACGCGGTGCAGGAGTTAAGGCATGAGAATCGGGGTTATCGGGGCAGGGGCATGGGGCACCGCACTGGCACAGCTTGCCGCCGCCGACGGTGAGCCCGTATTGCTGTGGGCGCGCGAACCCGAAGTCATCAGCGCGGTCAATCTGGCGCATGAGAACCGGATGTTCCTGCCGGGCATTCCGCTGTCCCCGTCGATCGAAGCCACTACCGACCTCGGCCGGATGGACAGTTGCGACGCGCTGCTGGTTGTTGCCCCGGCCCAATATGTCGCGCGCGTTCTTGCCGGAACACCGGTCGGCCCGCGCACGCTGGTGCTGTGTGCCAAGGGGATCGAGGCCTCGACCGGGCGGCTGATGACCGAAGTCGCGAGCACGCTCCACCCGCGCGCGCCGATTGCGGTGCTGTCGGGGCCGACCTTTGCCGCCGAAGTGGCGGAGGGCAAGCCAACCGCCGTGACCCTCGCCAGCCACGACATCGCCGTCGGGCGCGCGCTGGTCCAGCGGCTCGCGCGCCCGCATTTTCGTCCTTATGCGTCGGACGATGTGATCGGTGCCGAGATTGGCGGCGCGGTGAAGAACGTCATCGCAATCGCCTGTGGCGTTGTTGAGGGACTCGGGCTGGGCGAAAATGCCCGCGCCGCCCTCATCGCGCGCGGCTTTGCCGAAATGACGCGGTTCGGCGTGGCCCGCGGCGGACGCGCAGACACGATGGCGGGGCTGTCGGGGCTGGGCGATCTCGTGCTGACGTGCTCGTCGACACAGTCGCGCAATTTCACACTCGGCAAGGCATTGGGCGAGGGGCAGCGTGCCGACCAGTTGATCGGGGTCGGCACCAGCGTCGCTGAAGGGGCCTTCACAGCGCCGGTGCTCGCCCGCGAAGCCTATCGGCTGGGTGTCGACATGCCCGTCGTCGAAGCGGTTCGCGCACTGATCGAAGAGGGGCGCGAAGCCCGCGAGGTCGTCGCCGCTCTCCTTGCCCGGCCCCTACGCGGCGAAGGCAGCTGACCAGTTCAGAAATCCCAGGCGATACCCTTGTGCTCCCAATCATTGTAGCGGGTCGGCTCAAGAGCCTCCTTGCCACCGTATTCCGGCTGCGGCGTGACTTCCTGCGGTACGGGCACCGGCTTGCTCTTGGTCAGATAGGCGGGTGCGCGGACATGATCGGGACGCTTGGACATAAGGACGAATATAGGTGAGCGACGACCGGACTGAAACCCCCGCAAGTACCGCGACCGGCCTGCCCGCGCGCCGCGCCGCAATGGGCATGATCGACGCGGTGCTACGGCGCGGCCAGCGGTTCGACGTGCTCCCCGCCCACGGCCTCGCTCCGTCGGACGAAGGCCTCGCGCGGGCGATTGCGGGCGAAGTGCTACGCCGCCTGCCCGATCTCGACGCGCTGATCGATTCGGCAACCGCGCAGCCGCTGCCCGGCGACGCGAAGGCCCGTTCCGTATTGCGGATTGCGCTCGCCCAGACCTTGATTCTCGGCACGCCGCCCCATGCCGCCATCGCGACGGCGCTGCCGATGGTCGAGGGCGGCCCCAAACGGCTCGTCCACGGTGTGTTCGGCACGCTGATGCGGCGCGGCGCGTTGCTCCCCGAAGTGCCGACCCTGCCCGAGGCGGTCCGCACCCGCTGGGGCGCCGCCTGGAGCTATGCGATGCTCGGTGATGCGGCACGCGCACTGGCGGTCCCGCCGCCGCTTGATCTGACCCTGCGCGACCCGGACGAAGACGGCGGCGTGGGTGGCGAGGAAATCTGGACCGGCCAGCGCCG
>JANNCK010000285.1:0-16873 GCA_031386545.1 Sphingomonadales bacterium | reverse complement strand
TTAGCTCAGTTGGTAGAGCGCCAGTTTTGTAAACTGGATGTCGCGGGTTCGATTCCTGCAGCCGGCACCATTTCAAATTATTTTGCCCTTATACCCCAAATGGGGATGCCCGGCTTTGCGGGCACCCCCTAGGTTTGCTTCAGGTGCTGCGTAAGCCGGCACTCGGATAGGGGAGGCACCGGCGGCGTAAGCGACCCGGCCGTCGGTGCTGAACCCCTACCGCTTTAGCGACAAACGACCTGCCCGCGATCAATCGACGAACCGATCGCTGCACCGGCCCCTGCACCAAGGATGGTGCCGAGAATGCCCGAACCGCCGCGGTCTATACGGCTGCCAATCAGGCCACCCGCAATCCCACCGATTATGAGACCGGTAGTCCCGTCCGAACGGCGGCAATAATATCGATTGTCATTGCCGCGATAGATGCGGTCGTTCTGGTTCAGGCGGATAGGGCGATAATAGCGCCCGTCGCGGTAGTAACGCTCCGCATAATAGCCGCCAACGCCGGGTTCGAAGCGGTTATAGTCATAGCGACGCGCTTGACGCCAATCCTTCAGCGCCTGACGATATTCCCGACGGTCCTGCTTATAGTCGCGCTTGGCATCGCGATAATCGCGACGATCCTCGCGCCTGTCGCGGTTATATTCGCGGTTATATTCGCGGTTGCCCTCGCCGCGTCCCTGCGCAGTGGCAGACACGGCGGTCAGTGCTGACGCACCCATCGCAATCGCCAGAATGAAGTTCTTCATGGTTGGTCTCCTTTGAACAAGGAACCAAACCGTCAGGCCGATGCGTAAGTTGCATGAACCCCAAACTACCTTCCATTCATCGCGGGGCTAAGTCGCGCTAGACGATCTCGAACAGCCCCGCCGCACCCATGCCGCCGCCGATGCACATCGTCACGACCACCCGCTTTGCCCCGCGCCTTTTGCCCTCGATCAGGGCATGGCCGGTCAGCCGCGATCCGCTCATCCCGAACGGATGCCCGATGGCAATCGCGCCGCCATCGACATTCAGCCGGTCATTGTCGATGCCCAGCCGGTCGCGGCAGTACAGCACCTGCACCGCAAACGCCTCGTTCAGTTCCCACAGGTCAATGTCGTTCACCGTCAAGCCGTGCCGCGCGAGCAATTTGGGCACCGCGAACACCGGACCGATGCCCATTTCGTCAGGCTCGCATCCTGCCACGGCAAAGCCGCGAAACACCCCCATCGGCGTCAGGTCGCGCCGCGCCGCTTCGGTATCCGACATGACGACACAGGCGCTCGCCCCGTCGGACAATTGGCTGGCATTCCCGGCAGTAACTGTACCGCCCTCGACCACCGTCTTGAGGCCCGCCAGCCCCTCGGCGTTCGTTCCCGCGCGCATCCCTTCGTCGCGGTCGAGCCTCACCTGCTCCTCGCCGGTGACATTGCCGTCCTTGTCACGCTGTTTGCGGGTCACCGTGATCGGCACGATTTCGTCCGCCAGCCGTCCCGCGTCCCATGCCGCGACGACGCGCTGTTGGGATTGCGCCCCATACGCATCCTGCGCTTCGCGGCTGACCCCATAGCGATTGGCAACATTTTCCGCCGTAGGGATCATCGGCAGCATCAAATCACGCCGGTTCGCCTCGACCCACGGCGAGAAATAATGCTTCAAATTCTTGTTGGGCAGCACCAGCGAGACGCAATCGAGCCCGCCTGCGACATAAATCCCCGCTTCGCCGCTCCGTATCCGCTGCGCCGCCAGCGCAATCGTCTGCAATCCCGACGAGCATTTCCGGTCGAGTGTCATGCCCGAAACTGTCACCGGACACCCGGCCTCAATAGCGGCCACGCGCGCGACGTTGTTCCCTGTCGCCCCCTCGGGATGCGCCGAGCCCAACATCACATCGTCGATCTCGCCCAGCCCGACACCGGCCCGCGCCGCCGCAGCGCGGATCACATGCGCGGCCAGCGTCGATCCATTCGTGTCGATCAGGCTCCCGCGATAGGCCTTGCCAATCGGGGTACGCGCAGTGGAAACAATGACGGCTTCGGGCATATCAGGCTTTCAAAATACCAAGGTCGAACAGGCTGCGCGCGGTATCGACCACACTGTCCTCGATCGACCGGGTTTTCCAGCCGAGCTTAGCTAAAGCATGGCGCGCGTCCATCGTCTTGGGTTTGCTCAACTCGCCCGTTACCTGACGCATGACCGGATCGAACAGGGCCGCGATCCGGACCAGAAAATCAGGCAGGTGCAGCGTCGGCACCTTGCGCGCCTCATTGCCCAGCCGCCCGCGCAAAATCGCCGCCATATCGGCCATCGTTACCGTCGGTCCCGATCCGATAAATCGCTCGTTGGCCATGTCCGGCGCAGTCAGCGCCCGCACATGCAGGTCGGCAATGTCGCGGACATCGACGAGGGGAAACGACAGATTGGGCAGCCCCGGCACACTGCCGTCGAGCAGCTTCCTCACGGCCTCGACCGATGTCGACATATCGGCACTGAGCACCGGGCCGAGGACGAGGCTGGGATTCACCGTGCAGAACTCGATACCGCCACCTTCGCTGGCCACCCAGTCGCGCGCGGCCCGTTCGGCAATCGTTTTCGATTTTACATAAGCCGAAAGGTTCGCGGCATCGACATTCGTCCAGTCGGCCTCGGTACAGGGCCGGGCGACATCGCTGTGGCCATAGCCGATTGCTGCCGTCGATGATGTCATGACGAAACGGCTCGCCCCCGCTGCCTTAGCGGCGCGCAACGCCCGCAGCGCACCGTCGCGTGCCGGGACAATCAATTCATCATCATGCTTCGGGGCCGCCGCCGGAAACGGCGAGGCGACGTGCGCGACATGGCTGCACCCGGCCATCGCTTCCGCCCAGCCCGCATCATTTTCAAGATCGGCAGCGAAGAACGACAGCTTGGCGTTATCGACCGCGAGCACCCGCCGCACTTCGGCCTCGCGCGCCAGATTGCGGACGGTGGTGCGAACGGTCCAGTCCTCGGCCACCAGCTGGCGGATGAGGTACCCCGCGATATAGCCGCTACCGCCTGTAACCAGCACTGTTCCCGCCATCACAGCTCTCCATCCGTTTTGATTCGCTACCGAACAATGTGACCGGACGTGCGGGACGTGGCAAGTTAGTGACGGTGTTCCTCACCCTCCAGCATCGACGAATACCCCTGCCGCACCGCGCCATCGTCGCGCGACACGGTCAGCGTTCCCTTATTGCTCGGGTCGGGTGCCGTTACCTTGGGCGACGCGGTGAACGGCGTGATACCAAAGCGTGGATAGATTTCGGCGGGGAAATAAAACACGCCGTCCTTGGCCACCAAACTTATGGTCTTGATCGCTTTCATATCCTTGGTCGGATCGCCCGGAACAAGGAAGAAATCGGCGAGCTTGCCGCGCGCAATGCTGCCCAGCCGCTGGTCGGTCCCCAGATACTTTGCCATGCCGCCGGTCGCGCGCGCCAGCACCTGCCCCGGGGTCATCCCCAATTGCATCATGATTTCAAGTTCGCGGTGATAAGTGAACGACCCGCCAGTATCGGTCCCGGGCACAAGGAATATCCCCTTGGCTGTCGCCCGCCGCGCAATCTCGATCAGCTTGGCATAGGCGGCGCGGGCATTGGCATCGCCACCGAACGCATCCGGGTTGCTCCACGCCTGTTTCAGGTCGCGCTGCACGCCGATGGGCATGTGGGCGACATAGTCGACCGCCCCCGGCGCAACCGTGCCATCGCGGTTGAGCAGCAGATTCTCGTGAATGCCCAGCGTCGCGTCGAGCGCGATCCCCTTGGCCTTCATCATGTCGAGCGTCGATTGCACCGCCGCCGAGTCGAGGTCGAGCGTCGGCAACCGCCCGAGTGCGGTCAGGCGAAACAGCGTGCGTGTGTCCTCGCCCGGCTTGATGATCCAGCCCAGCGACAGCTGGTTGATGTGGGTCAGTTCGTCATAGCCCGCCGCCATCATCGCATCGGCGCTGGTAAACGCGGGGACATGTCCCATGGCCTTCATGCCCAGCGCATGGGCTTCACGGACCATCGCTGGCACCCATTTCGGGTCGATACTGTTGTAGATCTTGATCGCGATATAGCCGCGCGCCGCATACCAGCGCACCGCCTCGACCGCGCGCGCCTCACTGTCGACGACAAAACCGTTTGACGAATTAAACGGTGATTTGCCCTCGATGAAACCGGTTCGCACGATGCGCGGTCCCGCCACCTCACCGCTTTCAATCCGCCGGTCGAGCGCATCGAGCACCATATTGCTGTTGCCCATGTCGCGCACGGTGGTGACGCCCGCGAGCAGATTGAGCAGCGCGCCATCGCCCGACAGATGCGCGTGCATCTCCGCCATGCCGGGAACCAGCGTCCCGCCCGCTCCGTCGATTACGGTTTCGCCGGGTGTCGCGGGACTAGCGGCGGGCTGGATGCCCGCAATCGTCCGCCCGTTGACGACAACCGAGACAAGACCAGTCAGCGCCGCCGTCGCGGGGTCGAACAGGCGCACGTTGGTGATTCGTACCGGCCCCGCATAGCGTTGCGCCGTTTCACGCTGGATCGTCGCCAGCCGCTCGCCCTGCCACTTCGCCGCGAGTTCGCGCAGGCGCGGGTTTTCGCTTTCAAACCCCGCACGGGTGACGCCGCCGCCCGCCGACGGTAGTGCGATCAGGCGGTTGGACGCGTCGAGAAGCATCGTGACCGGCGTCTGGTCGAGGCCCGCCAATTCATAGCGCGTCACCGGCACGTCGCCCGATGGCCCCTTCAACACCATTGTATCGCGCTTGGTCATGGTCAGCGTACCCGCCGGCAGCACGGTCAGTGTGCCGCCCGCTTTCAGGATCGCGCGGGCATAGATTTGCAGTGCATAGGGACTGGCACTTTGCGCGATATAAAGCTTGGCCGGACCCTTGGCTGTTCCCGGCCCTGCCGCATCGCGCCATGTCGAAATTGTACCACTGCGCCCGAATTTCTCGTCGATCTTGCCACCAAAGGTTTGCGTGCCGGTAATTGCCCAGCTCGTCGGCAGGCCACCCGCATCAAGCACCAACGCCTCCGCCACCGTCGGCCCGCGCCCGTTATCCTTGACGTCATATTCGATCTTCGCGGCATCGCCACTGGTATCGACGACGACGCGACCGATGTTCACGTCTTTGCGGAACACCGCAAAGCGTTCGGTTTCGGCAAGTGCGGCCGTGCTCGTGGCGGCCAGAAGTAGCGCGATCAAGTGGCGGTGAATCATGTCGGAATTCTCCCTGTTATTCCAGCCAACGTGGCGCATCCATCGCCTGATGTAACACTCGGACAATGAGAACGCGTTCAACCTGAACGAGATAAAAAACGCGGTGTGACTTGTGGCGGAACACCCGCAAGTCGCCGTCGATTTCTTCATAGCGCGCACCCGCATGGGGGTGTAGTATCAGTAGATCGAAGGTCGTTTGGAAGCTGAAATAATATCGGTCGGCGGCAACTTCACCAAACTGCGACGTTCCCCAAATCAGCAAACGCTCAAGGTCGCGGTCTGCATCGCGCGATAGCTCAAGCCGCCTCACGTCGTGCCCGGACATCCCGATGTATATCGGACAGCGAGCGGTCACTCACGCCCGATGCCAGACCATGCTCGATCTCGGCCCGTAACCATTCAGATCCTTCGCGAGCGTTGCGCGAATGACGCTCCTTGTCGCGGCGCAGGAGATCGCGAACATAGTCACTCAAGCTGAGATAATTGCCTTCGGCAACCTGTCGGTCCACCCAAGCCTTAAGGCCGTCCGGCACTGAGATATTCATCTGGGCCATGGAACAAACTTACAGATAGCGACATATTTGCACAAGCCTATTTGAGCAACACCAGTTCCTCCGCCATCGACGGATGCAGCGCCACGGTCGCGTCGAAATCGGCTTTGGTCAGCTTGGCCTTCACCGCCACTGCTGCCGCCTGCAGGATTTCGGGGGCGTCGGGGCCGATCATATGCAAGCCCACCACGACGTCGGTCGAGGCATCGACGATCATTTTGTAGAGCGCGCGCTCGTTGCGACCCGCCAGCACATTTTTCATCGCGCGGAAATCCGATGTATAAACGCGCACCGTGCCCAGCTTGTTCTTCGCCTGCGCCTCGGTCATCCCGACGCCTGCCAGCGGTGGGTGGCTGAACACCGCGCTCGGGATACAGCCATAATCGACGCGGGTCGGTTTGTTGCCGAACACCGTGTCGGCAAACGCCTGCCCCTCGCGGATCGCCACCGGCGTCAGCTGCACCCGGTCGGTTACGTCGCCGACGGCATAAATGCTCGGCACCGACGACTGATTGTCCTCGTCTACCTTGATTGCGCCCTTGTCGGTTAGCTCGACACCCGCAATGTCCAGCCCAAGTCCCGTAACATTGGGCGCGCGGCCGGTCGCGAACAGCACGATGTCGGCGTCGATGGCATCGCAGCCCTTCATCGCGACATGCAATGTGCCGTCCTCGTTCTTGGTGATCTTCTCGAACGGCGCGTTGAAGCGGAACTCGATCCCTTTGGTCATCGAAATCTGGAGCAAGCGGTCGCGGATTTGCTCGTCATAGCCGCGCAAGATCTGGTCGCCGCGATTGACGATCGTCACATGCGCGCCAAAGCCGTGGAAAATCCCTGCGAACTCATTGGCAATATAACCGCCACCCGCAATCACCACCCGCTTCGGCAGGGTATCGAGATGGAACACCTCGTTCGAGGTAATGCCGTGCTCGGACCCTTCGAATTCGGGACGCACCGGCCATCCGCCCGTCGCAATCAGGATTGTCTTGGCGGTAATCTCACGCCCGCTGGCCAGCTTCACTGACTGCGGCCCGGCCAGCACTGCCCTTTCCTTGATGACCTCGACCTTGTGGTTGGCGAGCGTCTCGCCATAAATGCCCTCAAGCCGCGTTACCTCGGCCAGCACATTGTCGCGCAGCACGACCCAGTCGAATTTGGTTTCCTTGACGTCCCAGCCAAATTGGCGCGCGTCGCTCAAATCCTCGGCGAAATGCGCGCCATAGACGAGCAGCTTTTTCGGTACGCACCCGCGGATAACGCACGTCCCGCCGACGCGGTGTTCCTCGGCAATCACCACCTTTGCGCCGTGGCCCGCCGCAATGCGCGCCGCGCGGACGCCGCCCGAACCAGCGCCAATGACGAACAGGTCGTAGTCGAAATTGTCGGTCATGCATGTGCCCCGGTGGAGATGGCAGATAGATAGGGTTGATCGTGTGCGATTTAAGCCCCTCACCTTCAGGTGAGGGGCTTTACACCCCCGCGCGCTCGATCAGCGCGCGTGTCGATACATCGAACCCGGCGCGTGCCTCGGGATCGTCCACATTCTTCGCCATTTCCTTGCCCAGCTCGACGCCGAACTGGTCGAACGGATTAATCCCCAGCAACACGGCATTGGCAAAGGTGCGCTGTTCGTAAAACGCAATCAGCGCGCCCAGCGTGCGCGCGTCGAGCCGATCAAGAAGAATCGTCGTCGAGGGGCGATCACCCGCATAGTTACGATTGCCGTCTTCACTGGCCCGCCCCGTCATCAGCGCCGCCCCTTGCGCAAAGGCATTGACCAGCAACAGCCGGTGATGCTCGGGGTCCATCGCATCGCCCGCCTCGATGCTCGCGACGAATTCAACCGGCACGATATGGCTGCCCTGATGCAACAGCTGGAACACAGCGTGCTGCGCGTCGCTGCCGACCCCGCCCCATGTGATCGCCGCACTTGGCCGCCCCAGCGGCGCGCCGTCCGCCGTTACCGACTTGCCGTTCGATTCCATTTCGAGCTGTTGCAGATACGACGGCAACAGCCGCAGCCGTTCGTCATAGGCGAACACCGCGCGCGTCGTGACTCCCCGCGTCTGCGTGTAGAGCAGGTCCACAAACGCCGCGAGCATCGGGACATTTTGCGATGGCGCGGTCAGGCGGAAGTGGCGGTCCATTTCACCCGCGCCTTCCAGCAATTCCTCGAACGCATCCCAGCCCAGCGCCAGTGCAGCGGGAAACCCGATTGACGACCACAAGGAATACCGCCCGCCGACGCTTTCGGGAAACGGCAGAACGCGGGTCTCGTCCACGCCCCATTCAACCGCCTTTTCGGGGGCAGCAGTCAGCGCGATCACGCGGCTGAACGGGTCATCAACGCCGCCCTCCTCCAGCCACGCCAGCGCACTTGATGCATTCAGCATTGTCTCGGTCGTCATGAACGTCTTCGACGCAATAACGATTAAGGTCGCCGCCGGATCGAAATCCGTCACAGCATTTTCAAGCGCATAGCCGTCGATATTCGAAACAATTGCAACATCGTAGCGCAGCCGTTCGCCCGACAGCGCATCGACAATCAGGTCCGGCCCCAGCGCCGACCCGCCGATCCCGATATGGACGATATGGCGCACCGGCCCGAGCGCATCAGCCTCGATTGCGTCGATCAGCGCGCGCATCCGGTCGTGCAGCATTTTCGCCAGTGCGACACTCTCGATACTGCCCTCGCCGCGCTGAGCGGTATGTTCGGCGGCGCGGCCCTCGCTCGGGTTGACGATCTTGCCTGCAAACAGCGCCTCCCGCTTGCCCGCAAAATCCATCCGCTTGGCCAGCGCCTCGAACGCCGTGATCGCGTCACCCGTCAAGTGCGTCTTGGCAAAATCAAACCGCATTCCGCACGTCTCGTGCACGAGCAGCTTCAGCCGGTCGTCCCCCCTACCGAACAGATCGGTCAGCGGTGTGTGCTCGAGTTCGTCAATCGCGTTCCACGGGGTAATATCCATGTCTGCACCCTACCGGCAATCACCTGTCCCAGAAAGTCAGAATTTCGTTTCGCCACCGTTGCAATTGTTACGAAAGCGACAAAGAATAGCTGAACGCCGACTCGACGCTGTTGTGGTTGCGGACGATCAAATGGGAGTAAATCGCCATGCCCAATGCGAATGACATTCGGTGGCTGAAGGGACAATTCTCGACACAGATTAGTGCTGCGGTTGCCAATACACCGTTCAGTCTGGACCTTGTAGTCGCCATCGCTTGCCAAGAAACGGGCTTTATCTGGGGACCATTGCAGCGGCAGGGCGTACCAACCGCCCGCATACTCAAATTATGCGTTGGCGATACGATTGACGGCAAACCGAATGGCAAGGGGCGCAAACCATTCCCCAGGTCGCGCGCTGAGCTAGAGGGACACGCCAACGGCACCGCAATGTTCGCCGTGGCGCGGCAGGCGCTGATTGACATGGCTGCAGTCGTGCCGGGCTATACCTCGGTCGCTCAGAACCCGAACAAGTTCTGCCACGCCTTCGGCATTTTCCAGTATGATCTCCAGTTCTTCGACCTCGACGTGCCGTATTTCAGCCAGGGAGGTTATGCCGAATTCCCGCGCTCGCTAAAAAAATGCGTCACCGAACTGATCGCTGCCCAGAAGCGAACCTTACTTAAAGGCAAAACTGTCCTGACCGACCGCGAACAGGTTTCAGTCGGAATCGCTTATAATCGGGGGTCATATAATCCTAACCTTGGACTGAAGCAGGGGCATTTTGACGGCGAGCATTATTACGGCGAAAATCTGATGTCGTACCTCAACCTCGCCAAGACCGTCCCCACCCCGCCAGCCGCATCAACCGCGATTTCGCTTCGCATCATGACCGATGGCGGCACCCTCAATCTCCGCCAGACGCCCGACAAATCAAGCGACGCCAATATATTGGCGCGTCTGCCCGACGATCATCCGGTCAAGGCATTATCCGCGACCGCGATTGCGGGATTCCGCGAAGTCGACTCGGTGTTTCAGGGGCGCGCGCTGCACGGCTTCGTCTGGAACGCCAATCTGGAACCGGCATAACGAGCGCACATCGCTGACGAATAGCAGCTGAGCCGCGCTGCATTGCTTGACGATACGACGGGGCAGTTCCATGCCCCGCCGCGATGGACACCAGCGCCCCCTTCACGATGCCGACCACGCGACCAAAGAAATCGGAGGCCCGCGATTTTATCGAGTTTCTTGTCAAACTCGTTATCATCGTCGTCGCCGTCCGCAGCCTGTTCGTTGCGACCTTTTCAATCCCCAGCGAATCCATGCTGCCGCGCCTGATGGTTGGCGACTATCTGTTCGTCCAGAAATGGCCCTATGGTTATTCGCGCCACAGCTTCCCCGGTTCGCCGCCGCTGTTCGAGGGACGTCTGTTCGGCAGCCTCCCTGCGCGCGGTGATGTCGTCGTGTTCAAGGCACCGCCCGCAAACACCGTCGACTATATCAAGCGCGTCATCGGCCTGCCCGGTGACACTGTGCAGATGCGAGGCGGCCAATTGTTTCTCAATGGCCGCGCGGTCCCCAAACAGCGCGTCGATGATTTCGTTGCCCCTGTCACCGCGAACAGCCCGTGCTTCGCGCCCGAGTTCAGCGAAGCCGGGTCCGGCGGCACCACCCGCTGTCGCTATCCGCGCTACCGCGAGACCCTGCCCGGCGGCGAAGGTTACGACGTGCTCGATGTCGCCAACAGCGGCGCGGACGACACCCACGTTTTTACGGTGCCCGCCGGCCACCTCTTCCTGATGGGCGACGACCGCGACAAAAGCGCCGACAGCCGCTTCCCCGCCATCGAGGGCAGCGGCATCGGCTTTGTCCCTGTCGAGAATCTTGAGGGGCGTGCGTGGGTGTCGGTATTTTCGACCGACGGCTCGGCAAACTGGCTGCTACCGTGGACCTGGGTATCGGCGGCGCGCTGGCAACGCATTGGGGATGGGTTTTGAGCAACCTTGCCGATTGGCTGACCAGCGCGCTCGGGGTGCGCCCCCGCGACCTGTCGCTCTACGAACGCGCGCTGACCCATGGCAGCCACAGCGCACCCAGCTACCAGCGGCTCGAATTCCTCGGTGACCGCGTGCTGGGGTTGACGGTGGCACACTGGCTCTACACCGCCTTTCCCGACGAGCTTGAGGGCCAGATGTCGCGCCGCTTCAACAGCATCGTCACCGGCATTGCCTGTGCCGGTGTCGCCCGCGACATCGGCGTTGCGCCGCATCTCCGCCTTGGCAAACAGGCCCGCGACGACGGCGGCGCCGACAGCGACAATATCCTCGGTGACGTGACCGAGGCCCTGATCGGCGCGCTCTACCTCGACCACGGCATGACGGCGGCAGAGACCTTTATCCGCAAACACTGGCAATCGCTCGTCGAGGGCCAGCTCAAGGCCCCCAGCCACCCCAAATCCGCACTGCAGGAATGGGCCGCCGCCAACAACCGCCGCGCCCCGGTGTACGAACTCACCGACCGTTCAGGCCCGCACCACGCCCCGCAATTCACCGTGTCGGTCAACGTGGGCACGGCTGGCGAGGCCAGCGCGACCGGCACCTCGAAACAGGAAGCGGAAACCGCCGCTGCGACGGCGCTTCTGGAGAAACTGAAATGACCCAGTATTGTGGCACTGTTGCCGTCGTCGGCGCGCCCAATGCGGGCAAGTCCACCCTCGTTAACGCGCTTGTCGGCCAAAAAGTCGCCATTGTCAGCCCCAAGGCACAGACCACCCGCACGCGCCTGATGGGCGTCGCGCTCACCGGCGAAACCCAGATCGTGCTGGTCGATACCCCCGGCATTTTCGACGCCAACCGCCGCTTCGACCGCGCGATGGTGCAGGCCGCATGGGGCGGAGCTGCGGATGCCGACCTGATCGCACTCGTTATCGATGCCAAGGGCGGCCTTGGCGCAAAAGTCGAAACCATCCTGAGCGGCCTCGCCAACCGCCCCGAACCCAAGCTGCTCGTCCTGAACAAAGTTGATGTCGCCGACCACGGCAAGATGCTCAAACACCTCCAGATTTTGAACGAGCGCCTGACATTTGCCGACACCCTCATCATCAGCGCCACGACCGGTGACGGTGTTGCCGACCTGAAAACGCGGCTCGCCACCGCGATGCCCGAGGGGCCGTGGATGTTCCCCGCCGATCAGGTGAGCGACGCCACCGACCGCGTCATGGCGGCCGAGATCACCCGCGAGCAAATCTTTCTGCAACTCTATCAGGAACTGCCGCAGGCGTGCGCTGTCGAGACCGAGAAATACAGCGAACGCGATGACGGCTCGGTCGAAATCCACCAGCAAATCCTCGTCGCCCGCGCCAGCCAGCGCGCCATTGTGCTTGGCAAGGGCGGTGCACGGCTGAAAGAAATCGGCAGCAAGGCCCGCGCCGAACTCGCCGGACTATTGGGCGTGAAAGTGCACCTCTACCTCCACGTCAAAGTCGCGCCGAACTGGTCGGAAGACCGCGGCGTTTACCGTGACATCGGGTTGGACTGGGTGGATTAGCGCGCGAACAGCTTAATTATCCTACATTAGTAAAATTCTACAAAATGTGGGATAACGCACTGTCATGCCAGTTATTCCTTTTTCCGACGAACAATTGCGCGTTCTCGTCAACCTTGAGCAACGCTATGGCGTCTGGATTGAGACCGAACGAGCGATTTCGCATCTCCCCTATGATTTGCGCCGAAAACAGATCTCGGGGCGTAGCTATCTTTATGAAGTAACCGGACGCGACGGCAACGGACGCAGCCTTGGTGCGTGGTCACCTGAACTCGAGGTGCGATTCACGGCCTATCGCGCGGAAAAGGCTGCACTCAAGACGCGACGGGAGGTGTCGCGCGCTGCTGTTGCCGAAACGGCGGCACTCTATCGTGCGTTGCGACTGCCGTTACTTGCGAGCGAAGCGGGCGACATTCTGCGCGAGGCTGATCGCTCGTTGCTACTTGCCAGTCATCTGCTCGTCGTCGGCACCAACGCAATGCCCGCTTATGCAATCGAGGCGGGCGGCGTCGTGCGCGATGCGCTCGACGAAACTCAGGACTTCGACGTCGCTTGGACAAGCGCTACCCCCGTCACCGACCAAGCGTTCTGGCGCGTGCTAAAGACTGTCGATCCCACCTTCACAGTGAATACCGAACGGACGTTTCAGGCCCGCAATGCAAAAGCCTATGAAGTCGAGATGCTCGTCGCGCCCTCACGCGCCGCAACGATGGCACTGACCGATTTGCCACGCCCGATCCCGTTGCCTGAACAAGAATGGCTCTTGCTCGGTTCGCCGGTCGATCATGTCGTCGTTTGCCGTGACGGTTCGCCCGCACGCATCGTTGCGCCGGATCCGCGCTGGTTCGCGTTGCAAAAGATCTGGATGTCGGGACAGGCGAAACGCAATCCCCTGAAACGTGACAAGGACCGGCGACAAGGGCTAGCATTACTCGGCGCGGTGCGCGCGCGGATGCCGCATTATCCGCTCGACAATAGTTTCGAAAACGCCCTGCCCGAACCGCTGGTTGGCCCCTATGCGATATGGAAGGCGCGTGAGGTCGAGGCACCCGTGCCCCGATGGTAACACGCGGTCAGTTCAGCAAACCGCCACCCCTCCCGGCACCCGCAGTTCCACCTCTACCTCCACGTCAAAGTCGCGCCGAACTGGTCGGAAGACCACGGCGTTTACCGTGACATCGGGCTCGATTGGGTAGACTGAAAATTAACCCGGGTGCGCCTAATACGGACACGAGTGAGGACCACACTTTATCTTCTGTTTGGAGGGTGAATGAAGTTCCGTTCTCATACCACGACTACTATCGACGATGCGGTTGCCCAGGCGCGCGTCGATGCTATCGTCGCCTCCGCCCGCGCACAGGATCAAGTCGAACTAAAGCGACCGCTGTTCCGCGAGCCACCACGCGCGCCGCTCGCGCCCAGCACGGACCCGCTCGACAGGCGTCTGGAGGAAGAAATCGCCTTTACCCGGCGCACGCTGGAGGGGATGGGCGATGCGCTGTGCGACGATCCAATCCTGCTTGCCAGGCATCAGGTGGCACTGCAAAGCATTGATTTGCTGGCACAGATGCTCGGTCATATTGCATCGGTCGTCGGTGCGGCTGACCGCGGGGACGCGGTATCGAGGATCGGTATGGTCGAGTTGCGTAACCGACTGACCCGGGAATGCCTTGGCGATTCGACGATCGGACTTCAGCGCACGGCTGCCAATCCATTCAGCACACATTAGTCATCTATTTCATAGCATTAGTCGGGATATTTCACGCTAGAAACTAAATGGGTCACGCGCTGCTGTTCAGCATCCCCGTCACCCATGCCGGCACCAGCAACCCCGCCACCCCGGTCCGCGTCTCGCCGAAATAGGCACTCCCCAGCGACGGCTCCAGATTCATCTCCAGCGTTGCCGCCCCGACATAGCGCGCGGTCTGCACAAACCCCGCCGCCGGATAAACCGCGCCTGACGTTCCGACTGACACGAACAAATCACAGTCGCGGATCGCGGCGTCAATGTCGTCCATCCGATATGGCATCTCGCCAAAGAACACGATGTCGGGGCGCACGCTCAGACTATCGCATACGCCGCACGCCGTACCCGGCGGCAATCGCCCTTCCCAAGCCCCGCGATCCCCGCAACCGGCGCACAGCGCGCTCAGAAGTTCGCCGTGCATATGGATCAGCCGCTTCGCCCCCGCGCGCTCGTGCAGGTCGTCGACATTCTGCGTGACGATCAGCAATCCGCCCGTCCATTCCGCATCGAGCCGCGCCAGCGCCGCGTGCGCCTCATTGGGTTCGACCGTGGCCAGCGCGGCACGGCGGTCATCATAAAACCGGTGTACTAATTCCGGATCGGCAGCGAGTGCCTCCGGCGTACAGACATCCTCGACCCGGTGTCCCTCCCACAATCCGCCCGGCCCGCGAAACGTGGCCAGCCCGCTTTCGGCAGAAATCCCCGCGCCGGTCAGGATAACGATGTTCTGGATGTCGCGCATAGGCACGCTATACGAAGCTCATGACCAACCACAAAATCCGTATCGGCATCGGCGGCTGGGACTTCGACGAATGGCGCGGGACTTTTTATCCCGAGGGTTTGAGCAAGGCGAAGCAACTTGCCTATGCCGCCGCGCATCTGACCAGCATCGAAATCAACGCGACCTATTACGGCAGCCAGAAACCGGCGGCCTTTGCCAATTGGGCACGCACCGTCCCCGATGGATTCCAATTCGCGATCAAGGCATCGCGGTTCGCGACCAACCGCAAGATACTCGCTGAAGGGGCTGAATCGGTTCAGCGATTCCTGACGCAAGGCATCACCGAACTCGGCGACCGGCTCGGCCCGATCCTGTGGCAGTTCATGGCGACCAAGAAGTTCGACGTGGAGGATTTTGCCGGTTTTCTCGCCCTGCTTCCGCCCGCCCAAGACGGCCTGCTGCTGCGCCACGCCCTCGAAGTCCGCCACGAAAGTTTTCGCGACCCCGCCTTTTACGCCCTCGCGCGCAAGGCCAATGCCGCCATCGTGTTCGCCGACGACGATGAATTCCCCTGCATCGAAGAGGCAACTGCCGACTTCACTTATGCCCGCCTGCAACGCGCGGTCGCGGCGTGCCCGATCGGCTACGCCGACGCTGCGCTCGACGGCTGGGCAACGCGGGCACAGGACTGGGCCACGCGCGGCGATGTGTTCGCCTATTTCATTAGCGGCGCGAAGGTCCGCAATCCCGCAGCGGCGCAAGCGATGATTGCGAAGCTCGGCTAAACCGGCGAAAGCAGTAGTATGACACGTATCGGCATTTTCGGCAGTCGCGGGCGGATGGGCGCGGCCATTGCGACCGTTATTCCCATGCTTGGGGCAACCCATTCGGGCGGGGCCGATGTCGGCGATGATTTCGCGGCGCTCGCCAGCGCCAGCGATGTCCTCGTCGATTTTTCCTCGCCGACCGCCCTCGCTGGACATCTGACCGCCGCGCGCCTCGCCAAAACCCCGGTCCTGATCGGTACCACGGGTCTCGACGGCAGCCACCTCGCGATGGTCGATGATGCCGCGCACGATATTGCCGTCATTCAGGCCGCTAACACCTCGCTCGGCATCAATTTTCTGGCGGCAATGGTCGAACAAGCCGCCGCGCGGCTCGGCAATGACTGGGACATCGAAGTGCTAGAGATGCACCACCGGCACAAGGTCGATGCGCCGTCGGGGACCGCGCTGCTCCTCGCCCAAGCTGCGGCGAACGGGCGCGGCAAAAGCCTGCCCGAACTGTCGCGCTTCGACCGTTTCGAAAGCACCGACCCGCGTGAACCCGGCACCATCGGCTTTGCGTCGTTGCGCGGCGGATCAGTCGCTGGCGACCACATGGTTGTGCTGGCGGGCGAAGGCGAACGTATCGAACTAGGCCACCGCGCCGAGAGCCGCGAAATCTTTGCGCGCGGTGCGGTGAAGGCGGCGCTGTGGCTAAGCAGCAAACCGGCGGGCCGCTACACGATGGCGGACGTGCTCGGACTGTGATCGAGGGAGAGGCGCTCCACAGCTGTCAGTGGCACGCAGACGGTCGACCAGAAGCCGCGCCAGCAATCATCGCGTTCCTCGGCACCATCGGAATCCCGGTTGTCGCTGGGCCCGTCGCCGCCGACAGCCTCATCCCCGGGCTTGCCGTGCGCGACGGTATGATCGTTGTCGATCCGGCAACGCCGGTGTGGCCGGGCGACCTCCTGCATGAGGCGGGACACCTTGCCCTGACCGATCCGGTGCTGCGGTCCTCGCTTTCGGCGGTATCCGATGACCCCGGCGAGGAAATGGCCGCCATCGCCTGGTCATGGGCCGCCGCCGCTCACCTCGGTCTGGCGGCGGAAGTCGTCTTCCATGCGCAGGGTTATCGCGGTGGGGCGGCATCGCTGGCCGCGGGCTACTGCGCGGGTGGCACGGTCGGCGCGCCGATACTGGCGATGTATGGCATGACTGCCGAGCCGCACCGCGCCGCCGAACAGGGGATCGCGGCCTACCCCGTCATGGAGCGCTGGCTGCGATGAAGCGCGCCGACATCTTCGAATTCTACCGCCGCCTCGCCGAAGCCAACCCTGCGCCAGAGACCGAGCTGGCCTATGGCAATATCTATCAATTGCTCGTCGC
>JANNCK010000281.1:0-2745 GCA_031386545.1 Sphingomonadales bacterium | reverse complement strand
GTCTGTTCGGCGGAATATTGCGCGAGATCGGTGTTGAGCGCGACAATCGCCTGCCGGATTTCGGCACTTTGCTGTGGTGTTGCGACCAGATTGGCGAGTTCGATCCGCGTCCGTTCGATGTCGCGCTCCAGCGTGCGCGCTTGCCGGAACAACCGCGACCCTGCGCTGCTCCCTTCGCTCAATTCGCGCGCCAGCACGGCTTGGGTATCGGCCACGCCCGGGCGCACCAAAGTCTGGGTGGCAAGGAAAAAGTCGTCGGCCAGCGCCGCGTTCGTTGGCATCGCCTCGACCAGCAGGGCGAAATAGGGGCTGAGCAAATTGCCAAGTCCGGTCACCGACGACCGTGTCTCTGCCGCTGATTGCACGACCGCGCGGAATTCGGTCAGCGCCGCTGCTGATTGCCCGTGCCGCGCCAGATAGGCCGCCAGCCGCGCCCGCGCGCCATTGACCGCAATCGTCTGGGGGTAGCGCCTTTCGAGCAGCGCCAGCGCCGCGCGCAGCTTGGCCTCCCCGCCCGCAATATCGCCCAGATCCTCCAGCACCATTCCCGTCTCGGCCAGGATTTGCGCGCGCAGCCGCACAATCGACAGCACGCGCCCCTGCCGCACCGCCACCGCCTGAGCCGCAGCCGTTTCCAGCACCGTCCGCGCCTCGGCAGGTTTGCCGGTGAGGCGCAGCAACGTCCCCCTGACTTGCAGCGCCTGTGCATCGATGATTTCGGCTCGCTCGTTGGCGCTCAGTGATGTCGATTCGGTTGCACCAAGCCGCTTGGCGACCGGTACGCCGCTGTTGATCTCGGCGGCAATCGCGGTGCCAATTTCGACGCTGTTGTCGGTGATCCGTGTCGTCTCCAGCGCCACCACTGGCTGGTCGAGCCGCACCAGCGCCTCGGTGTAACGCTGCTGGTTCAGCAGGTGCAGCGCCTCGAAATTTCGCCGGAGCCGGGTCTGGACGCGGTCAGTTGTCGGCAGGGCGCGCGCCTCCGCGAACAACGCATCGGCTTCGGCAAAATCGCCCAGATTGGATTTCTGCAACGCCTGGTTGATGCGGTATTCGCCGCTGCGGTCGGCCTTGCCGGTCCCCAGCGCCACCCGCTGTTGCAACGTGTCGAAAAACTCCGCCGCCTCGGCATAGTCACCACTGTTATTGCGGCGATACCCCTCGGCCAATGCCTGATCGGGGTCGAGCGTCCCAGCCTGCACCCGCGCAAATGCGACCGGATCATCCACCGATGTCGTCGCGACCGTCACCTTGCCGGCGGCAAGCTTGTCACTGACCAGCGTCCGCAACGCCAGTTTCAGTGCCGAATCATACCCTGCCAGCCCCTCGGCAATCCACATCACATTGCCGCGGCGAAAACTGTACACCTTATACCCGACCTTTGCGGCCTTCAGCGCGCAGATCCCGACATCGAGCGACCCGAGCTCGTCGACAGTTTCGCGTTCGCGCCCGGTACAAACGGCGGTATCCGCCCGCGCGGCCATCGCCCGCGCTTCGCCCTCGCCCCCGCGCAACGCGCGCACCGTGCCAATCGGCTTGGCGGCATCGCGGCACACAATCGCCCAGCTGCGGTCAAACATCGTCGCCATTGCTGTGTCGCTTGACCGGGTCTGGACCCGGCACAACACGCCGCCGCCCGAACCCAGCCGGAAACTATCGGCAAGCCCCGGCGTCGCGGCGCGCAGCGGACTCATCCCTGCGACTAAGGGTGCTAAACCCAGTATGACCGCCATTCCGCAACGCAATATCCGCACGTAAACCTCCCGTCCGTTGCCGTTTCGGCAATGGTTCGGTGACCGGGTTTTTCCCGTGCCACCCCCTGATGATGTTGCGCGCCCGAATGTCGTTTGACCTGCTTAGCCTAGCCCGCCGTGGCTGTCATGTCGCGCTTGATGTTAGGGTGGGGGGCGGCTCGAACCGCCACACCGTAGAATTTGGAGGCCCGACCGGGAATCGAACCCGGGTGCGAGGATTTGCAGTCCTCTACGTCACCACTCCGCCATCGGGCCCCGATTGCGTGAAGGCGGCGCAAATCTGTCATTCTGGCCGAGCCGTCAAACGATATTTCATCAGCCGACCGCAAAGCTCTGCAATGCGATCGTCTTGACCGCCGACGGCTAGACCCTTTGCGCTTTCACCCGGAAAGCTCGTGAATTCGCTCAGGTGTCGGTCAGGTGATTGCACTAGCGAATCGGTTGAAGCTTGCCGCCCAGCACAGTGCCCCAGATCACGATATCCTTTAACTTTAGCGGCGGCGTGGTCAGCGGGTCGGCTTCAACCACAGTAAAATCGGCAAGTTTGCCCGCTTCGATTGATCCCACTTCACCTTCCATGCCAATCATATAGGCGGCGTCGATGGTAATCATGCGTAGGGCGGTGGCGACGCTGACCCGTTCATTGGGGGCGAGTGTTTTACCCGATTGGCCGAGCCGATTGACCGCAATCCATGCCGAGACCAGCGGCGTCGGTGGCGCGACCGGGGTGTCGGTATGGAGTGCGGTGCGCACGCCCGCCGTTGCAAGTGTGGCAAGGCGCGACGCCAGATGGGCACGATCCTCGCCAAGCTGGGCCTCGTTAAATTCTCCGCGTTGCCAGATATACCAGGGATTGACGCTGGCTTGCGCGCCAAGGGCAGCGATTGCCGCAATCTGGGTGCTGTTCGCCATCCCGAGATGTTCAAAGGTGAAGCGGTGATCGAAACGCGGCTTTTCGGCCTGTAACCGGCGCAGCGCCGCGATCACCACA
>JANNCK010000247.1:0-2276 GCA_031386545.1 Sphingomonadales bacterium | reverse complement strand
CCGAGGCGTTCAATGCTCTGACGCATGAAGACCCGGAGGCGGCGCAGCGGCTTGCCCCCGCAGACAGAACGCGGGTAGCGCGGGCGCTCGAAGTCGTGCGCGCGACGGGGCGGACGCTGAAGGACTGGCAGGCACACCGCGTTGGCGGGATTGGCGACGCGGTTAGGCTGGTGCCGATTGTGCTATTGCCCCCGCGCGACTGGCTGTTCACACGCTGCGATGCGCGGTTCGAGGCGATAATAGATGCTGGACAGGACGAGGTAGCGGCGCTGATCGCCCGCAATCTCAACCCTGCGCTGCCCGTGATGCGCGCTATCGGGGTGGCCGAAATTTCGGCAGAAACTAACCAAAAGCCACATAATGGTCACACCAAGGTATCCGGCCAGTTGGCCACTCGCCAGTATGCCAAGCGTCAATACACCTGGTTCGCCAATCAAGTGCCTAGTGACTGGCTCAGAGCTAGAGAGCAATTAACTAACATCAAAATAGATGAATTAGCAATTATATTACGCAATATGGCATTGACATAATAGTTTCATATCACTAACCGGCCCGCATTGCAACATAAGACGACTGAAACTGAGGAATGCCAAATGCCTGCCGAACTGCCTGGAGCCGAAATCCTCGTCGAGGCGCTTGTCGATCTCGGCGTCGAAATCATCTTCGGCTATCCCGGCGGTGCGGTTCTCCCGATCTATGACGCGCTGTTCAAGCAGAAGCGGATCAAGCATATTCTTGTCCGCCACGAACAGGCAGCCACGCACGCAGCGGAAGGCTATGCGCGCTCGACCGGCAAGCCCGGCGTCGTGCTGGTCACCAGCGGCCCCGGCGCGACCAATGCGATTACTGGCATCACCGACGCGCTGATGGATTCGATCCCGATGATTGTGATCACCGGCCAGGTGCCGACCGCACTCATCGGCAGTGACGCTTTCCAAGAGGCCGATACCGTCGGGATCACGCGCCACTGCACCAAGCACAATTATCTTGTGAAAGACCCGGCCAAGTTGGGTGGGATCATCCATGAGGCGTTCCATATCGCCACTTCGGGCCGTCCGGGGCCGGTGGTGATCGACATTCCCAAGGACGTGCAGGTCGCAACCGCACGCTATGCAAATCCTGGCAAAATCCAGCACAAGACCTATCGCCCCGCTCTCAAGCCTGAACCCAAATCGGTCGAGACATTGGTCGAGATGCTCGCGGCGGCGGAACGTCCGGTGCTCTACACCGGCGGCGGGATCATCAATTCGGGGCCGGGTGCGAGCCAGATGCTGCGCGAACTGGCGCGGATTTCGGGTGCGCCGGTCACCTCCACGCTGATGGGCCTGGGTGCCTATCCCGCCAGCGGCGACCAATGGCTCGGTATGCTCGGCATGCACGGCACTTATGAAGCCAATATGGCGATGCACGGCGCGGATCTGATCGTTTGCCTCGGCGCGCGCTTCGATGATCGCGTGACCGGACGCCTCGATGCGTTCAGCCCGCGCTCGAAGAAAATCCATGTCGATATCGACCGCAGCTCGATCAACAAGATCGTCCGCGCGGATCTGGGTGTGGTCGGCGATGTTGGGCGCGTGCTGGAAGATGCGGTCAAGCTGTGGAAGGCGCGCCAGCATCCCAAGCCCGAACTCAAGGCGTGGTGGAAACAGATCGACACATGGCGCGCAAAGCAGTCGCTGGGCTACACGAAGCTGGCTGACCAGATCATGCCGCAACATGCGATCCGCGCACTGTGGTGGCAGACCAACAAGCGCAACCCGATCATCACCACCGAAGTCGGCCAGCACCAGATGTGGGCCGCGCAGCATTTCGGGTTCGAGGGGCCGAACAAATGGCTCACTTCGGGCGGCCTCGGCACGATGGGTTACGGCCTGCCCGCGGCGATCGGCGCGCAGCTCGGCAATCCGAACGCGCTGGTCATCGACATCGCGGGCGAAGCGTCGATCCAGATGAACATTCAGGAACTGGCGACGGCGACGCAATACCGCCTGCCGGTCAAGATCTTCATCCTCAACAACGAATATATGGGCATGGTCCGCCAGTGGCAGGAGCTGACTTATGAAAGCCGTTATTCGGAAAGCTATTCGGACAGCCTGCCCGATTTCGTGAAACTGGGCGAAGCCTATGGGTGGAAGGGCATTCGCTGCTCGGACCCCGCCGACCTCGACGGGGCGATTGCGGAGATGCTGGCGCACGACGGGCCGGTGATCTTCGACTGCATGGTCGCGAAACTGGCCAACTGCTTCCCGATGATCGCGAGCGGGTCAGCGCACAAC
>JANNCK010000229.1:0-2222 GCA_031386545.1 Sphingomonadales bacterium | reverse complement strand
CGCACTTCGCGCCCCTGCATCCGCTGAAACCGTGCAATCGCGTCTGCCGCAATCGCCTCATAGGCATGGCCGATATGCGGCCGCCCGTTGGGATAGCTGATCGCGGTGGTGATGTAGAAGGGCTCAGAGGACATGGGGTTCCCCTAAACGGGGAATCGTCGGTTGTCGAAGGGGGTTGGCCTTCGGCTCTCAGCGCGTATTTGCGTTGGTCGGCGGTGCCAACGCCGCCACCCGTCCCGCGATCTCGAACACCACGCTTTCGGCAGGGAGTGATTGCGGGATCGCCACATCGGCAAGCTGCCGCGCCTTTTCCCACGCCTCGACCGCGGACGATAGTGCCGCCCCCGACCGGGTCCGTGCCTGCGACGCGATAAACGCCGGCGCACGGTGCAAAAATGCTTCGTAGCGGGGTAGCGCGGCCTTCAACGCCAGCTTGCCCGCCAGATCGAGCCGCAACACGTTATATGGGTCGCCGGTCGCGGCAATCTCGCGCAGCGCCGCGTCAATGCCGGGCACATCAGCCTCGATCACCGACAGCGCCGCTCCCGGTGCGCCGCCCGCCACCGCAATCACCACCGCGCGGGTCATATCGTCGAGGTGCGAAGCGTGGTCGGCCAGCACCGCTGTCATGACGTCATCGCCGAGGCGCGCGAACGACAGGCTGCGACAGCGTGAACGGATCGTCGGCAACAAGCGCCCTGGTGCGTGGCTAACCAGCAGGAATGTCGTGCTAGCGGGTGGCTCCTCAAGGCTCTTGAGCAGCGCATTGGCGGCACCACGCTCCATATCGTCAATACTATCGACGACGACGACGCGCCGGTCCCCCTGCGACGGGGTGCCGTTGAACACGCCTTTCAGGGTGCGAACCTGTTCGACAGTAATATTGCGCGCGAAATTGCCGGTCTTTTCGTTCTCGAGCCGGGCCAGCGTGACAAGATCGGGATGCGAACCGGCGGCAATCAACCGCGCGGTGGAATGATGCTCGTCCAGCGCAAAACCGGTCCCGGCAGGCGGCGTCGCTGAAGCCTCGGCCAGCAGGCGCGCCGCGACGGTCTGGGCAAAGCTACCCTTCCCCACACCCTTCGGCCCATGCAGTAGCCACGCATGGTGCATCCGCCCGCTGTCGATGGCGGCGCGCATCGCGTCGAACTGACTGTCGTGGCCGAGGAGTTTCACAACAGGTCAGCCAGTGCCGCGAGCAAGCGTTCGGTCACCGTTGGAATATCACTTCCTGCTTCAATAGTTCGGAATCTAGAAGCGTCGCTGTTCGCGAGGTCCAAGAAGGCCAGTCCAACTGCTTGAGCATAGCCAAGCCCTTTCGCCGCAAACCGATCAGCCGCCTTTCCGTCGCGTTTGGTCGCTCGTCGCATACCTTCTCCGGTGGGCAAAACGAGTAAAAGGGTTCGGTCGGGGAGCAGTCCGCCTGACGCGATCTGATGCAGAGCCAGAATCTCGGTATCGCTAATCTTCTTGGTTGCGCCCTGATAGACCCGCGTCGAATCGATGAAGCGGTCGCACAACACCCAGTCGCCCCGTTCGAGCGCGGGCCGGATCACGCGCTCAACATGGTCGGCGCGCGCAGCGGCGAACAGCAATGCCTCGACCCGCGCGCTCCAGCGATCAGTATTGCCGGTCATCAGCAGATCGCGGATTGCTTCGGCCCCCGGCGTGCCCCCCGGTTCGCGCGTCACAACCACGGTCTTGCCACGCGCGCGCAACGCCGCCGCCAGCCGGGCGGCCTGCGTCGATTTGCCGACGCCCTCGCCCCCTTCGAGCGTGATGAAACAACCCGCCAGCGTCAGGCCCCGAAGAACGACCACAGCCCCGCCCATGCACGGCGAAAGAACCCGGCCTCGCCGACCGCGTTCTCGGCGACCAACGGCATTACCTGTGGCGGCGTCGACGGCGTTTCAACGACCAGGTCGGCAATATGTTGCCCTGCTTTAATAGGTGCCTTGATTGGGCCGTCATAAACGACCTTGACCTTCATGCCGGTCATCGCGCCTGCGGGCATTGTGACCGCCAGATTGCGTGGCGCGACGAGGCCGACTGACGACGCATCGCCCAATTGCACCTCGGCGGTTTCGATTTTCTGGCCCTTGGCGAGCAACGCTTTGGTCGTCCACGCCTTAAAGCCCCAGTCGATAAAGCGCACCGATTCCTCGATGCGCTGGTTGAAACTTCCCAGCCCCGCGACGACCATCACCAGCCGTCGTCCGCCC
>JANNCK010000086.1:0-5102 GCA_031386545.1 Sphingomonadales bacterium | reverse complement strand
CCGTCTCGGTTTTATCGTACAGACGGCGCAAATGGGTGCGGACGGTCGCGAGCGATACGCCCTGCCCTGCTGCGATGGCGCTGGGCGTCTTGCCCTCGAACAATGCGAGCGCGACGCGCAGCTCCGACGGGGTCAGGCCATAGCGTTCGACCACCGAATTGGCGGGGGCGAGCATCGGCATATCGGGGTCGGTGACGAACAGCGCGGCCACGGCGCGGTCTGCCAGCAACTGCGTCGGGCGTGGCAAGGGCACGATGTGCACCGCCAGGGTTCGCCCGCCCGCACCCTCGACCATAAGCGAGGTGCCGCCGGGATCTGCCGATCCCGTCGCACAGGCTGCGACCGCAGGTGCCAGACCCTGCGCGCGCAACCCGGTGAGTTTGCGCGATCCGTCGGCTGGCCATTCGCCGTCGAGGCCGCCCGACAGTAAATATTCTGCCGCGCGATTGATCCCCCGCACGCCCATGTTCGCATCGACCAGCACAACACCGGTCGACATGGCGTTGAGTGCCGAGGTGGCATCGATCAGCTCGCGGTCGCGCTGTTGCAGCAGGTCGAGGATGCGAAGCGCCCGGTCGAGGTGCGGCGCGAAACAGGCGGCAATGCGCTTGTTTTCGGCTGTGGCGCGTGTGGGCAGGCACACGCCCAGAAAGCTGAACCGGTCGGTCTCGCGCGCGAGCACGGCAAAAATCAGGTCGGGCCAGCCCTGTGGCGACGCCCAGTCGCGGAAGAACCGCCCGGCGGTGAATTCGTCGTAGTCGACGACGTCGCCGACCGACAATATGTCCCCCACCCGCACATAATGCGTCATGCCGATGAACGGCGATGAGCCGACATAGTCCTCGCGTAATTTACGCTGCCATTCGGGATGGGTGCCGGTTTCGATCTGGTAAGTCGAACTGACCTGGTTCGGCATGTGCACCGCCACCCAGCCCGCGTTGCCGCCGCTGGTGGCGCACACACGCCCCAGCGTGGCGGGCCAGCGTGTCGCATCGAGGACGCATTCGTAAATATCGCCGACCAGCGCATCGAACGGCGCGTTGAAACTAGCATTTACTGGCGTTGTCCGCGTCAAATTCGGCTCCGCATCATCCATGTGGATGACGACATGCCCATCCCCCCGATGTCAAGCCGCACCGACAACTCGGGAGATGTGCGATGAACTATGCAGCAATCAGAATGGTCATGCTCGGCGGCGTCAGCGCCGCCGCTTTAGCGCTTGCGACGCCAGCCTATGCGGGGGAATGCCTGCTCGACACCAACGGCGATGGGACAGCGACAGCGGGCACCGATACCAACGGAGGTGCCACTGATGGTGCTGCGGCAAGCGCGACAAACGCAGGCGGACTGGCCTGCGGCACCGGCGCGCAGGCTACAGTCGGAGGGGCGACAGCGGTGGGGCTAAACAGTTCAGCAACTGGTTTTTCCAGTGTAGCCGTCGGTCACGATGCCAATGTTGCAGGGAGCGGTTCTATTGCCATTGGCGGGCACGCCACGACCGTGCGATCATCAACTTTCCAGACATCTGGCAATATTGCTATCGGTGCCAGTTTGGCGACGACTAACCTCGGTTTCGTAGAATCCGGATCAATTGGTGCAACCACCGCCAACGGTGGCAACAGTATCGCCATCGGCACTGGCGCGCAGGCACGTGCCGTGAATAGTCTGGCGCTGGGCGCGGGCAGTAGCGCGACGGACTTGGTCAATCCGGGCGGGTCGGCCACGGCCGTTGGTACTGACAGCAATGCATCGACGTCTAGCGTCGCTGTCGGAGCCAGCAGCACGGCAACGTTCCGGGGCGTCGCTGTCGGACGCGACAGTGTGGCGGGCGGGCAAGGGGCCGTTGCGCTCGGTTTTGACAGTCAGGCCGCAAACGTAGGCGCAATCGCGATCGGCAATGCGAGTCGCGCGCCGGGGCTAGAGGGCATTGCGGTCGGCCTACAGGCCAATGCCAGCGGATTTCAGAGCGCAGTCTTTGGATCGCGCAGCACGGCCAGCGGATCGTCGAGCGTTGCTGTCGGCTTGGGTACGACTGCCAGCGGCGCCGAAACCTCGGCAGTGGGCCTTGGCGCGGTGGCCGCCGGAACCGAAAGCACCGCCCTTGGCGCAAGAGCCGTTGCCGCCGGAAACTCTACCACGTCTGTCGGACCACGGTCGCAGGGTATCGGCTTTGCCAGCACCGCCATCGGCGTCAGCAGCAACGCACAGGGCAATGGCGACATCATGATCGGTGCAGGCGCGCAATCGCTGGGCGTCAACGGCACCACGCACGGCAATATCGCGATTGGCAGCTCTGCCAGCGTGCTCACCGGCAGTGCCCCCAACGCCGCCGATGCCACCTATGCAAATGGCGGCAACAGCATCGCCATCGGCACCAATGTGCGCGCGGAGGGGGCGTCCGCGCTGGCCCTTGGCGTCGATTCGCGGGCAAGTGCCACCAACAGTGTCGCACTCGGCGCGGGGTCGGTTGCGAGCCAAGCGAACTCCGTTTCGGTCGGTGTCGCAGGTTCGGAACGCCGCATTGTCAATGTGGCGGCAGGAACGGCGGGAACCGATGCCGTCAACGTCAGCCAGTTGACGGCGGCGATTGCATCGGCGGGGGGCGGGGGCAATGACGTTGCGGCGCAGACGACCGCGAACACCGCTCTTGCTAATGCCGCCACCGCGCAGACGACCGCCAATACAGCGGTGACCAATGCCGCAGCCGCCCAGACGACCGCGAACACCGCCGTGACCAACGCCAATACGGCGGTGACGACATCGAACACCGCGAACACCAACGCGAGCGCCGCACAGGCCGCCGTTGTCACGGCGGTGACTGCCGCCAATGCTGCCATCGCTGCCAATGCCGCGCAGGACACTCGGCTCAACGGCATGGACGTGCTCAACACCGCGCAGAGCGCGCGGCTAACCTCGCTTGAAAGCGTTATCGGCGGTTTCGGCGCGACCATCGACACCAACCGGCGCGAAGCCGAGGGCGGGATTGCCGCCGCCATGGCAATGGGCGGTGCAGTGATCGTGCCCGACAGCAAAGTGTCGATCAATTTGAATCTGGCGACCTATCGCGGCCAGCAGGGATTCTCGCTATCGGTCGCGGGGCAGGTCGGCGAGAAGACCTATATTACGGCAGGGGTCGCCGGATCGACGGTCAAGGGATCGACCGGGGGCCGCATCGGCATTGCGTTCGGTTTATAGAGGGGCGGGCTGTGATCGCGCGGGCGATCACAGCATGTATTTGACGCGGATGCCCTGATCGACGCGGGTCGTCGTGACTGCGAACTGAACCTGCGCGAATTTGGGCGGGCCGAAACGGATGACCGGATTGCGCGAAAAGCCGAACCCCTCGCGCGGTAGCCCGAAGCTGGTGTCGAGTTTGTTGTTGCTGTTTTCGTCGTGGATCAGCGCAATGGCGTAAGTGCCTGATGGCACACCTTCGAAATGGATCGCGCGCGCCTGCGCCACGGGCACTGCCAATTTGCGCGACAACGGATCCTTGTCGCATTTGGAGAGCAGGGCGGGGTTTGCCGTCATGCACAACAAAATCTGCCCCTTGGCCGAGCGCAGGCCAGTGACATCGACAGCAACGCTAGCCGGTGCGGCCGCGCCCCCCAGCGATGTCGCCAGCAACGGCAGGACCAGAAGTACCTTTCGTAAAGCTGCCCAGCCCCTTGTCGGTGCCGCAAAGGCGATCCCAAAACCTGAAATAAAGCCCATAATTCCCCCGGTATTCCGCATGGTGCCGCTGGTGATGTGTCGCGGTTATCAGCCAATTCCCTAACGGCCCGTTAACCACAATGCGCGGGAAGACTTCCCACCCCATGTGGTTGGTGACCCCCATGACCGTCATGACTGACAGTACCGCGCCCAGCGCACCGACATGGATCGGGATCAGAAATACCAGCGCCGGAATGACAATCGCGCCAGTCAGCGCCTCCCACGGGTGAAAGCTCATCGCTGCCCAAGCGGTCGGCGGGCGGCTGGCGTGGTGGACGGCGTGCGCGGCCTTGAACAGGCGCGGCGAATGCATCCAGCGGTGCGTCCAGTAGAACCAGGTGTCATGCGCGGCGAGGTACAACAGCACGGAGACCGGCAGATACCAGAGCGGAAAATCGCCAGCGCGTTCGTAAATTTGCGTCCAGCCGCGATTTTGCCAGCCCCAAGCGACGATTCCGGCAGGGACGCCGTAAATCCCGGCGCTGAGCAGCGACCAGCGGATTTCGCGGGAAATCTGGTCATCGAGCCCCGTGTAAAGCTCAGGGTGACGGCGCTTGGTCGCCCAAGCAAATGCCCCGCTCGCGATGAGGTAGCGGACGCCGACAATGAGCGTCATGGCAATTGCGGACAGGGTGAGCGCGACAAACACGCCCCCTCCTAGCTGCTATTGCGGGGAAATGAAGCCCTCGAACAGATTGACGACCACGCTGTCGGTAAAGCGTTGTTCGAACTCATCGGGGTGGATGAATTCATCGGCGAACCACGGAAATTTCGTTTTGTCGAACGATGCCCGGATCCAGTCGAGCGCCTCACGCACTTCGGGAAAGCGCACGGCATCGGGGTGGTGGACGAGATAAAGGTCGCGGCGCAGCTGGACGCCAATGTCGAGCGGGCGGGTCGCGCGGCTGAGCGCGCGGGCATAGGTCGGCAGGAACCCGATCCCTGCCCCTTTTGCCACCGCCCAATAATGCGCCGAACTGGTATTGGTCTGGACCGCAATCATGCCGTCGGCGAGCGCCGAATCGACAAAGAGCGGCAGCGCGTCGGTCGCGACCTGATCGGCCTGTTGCCAGACCAGCCGGTGCTTGACCGCGTCGGCAACCGACGTCGGGGTGCCATATTCACGCAAATAACTTTCCGCCGCGAACGGCATGAGGTGCATGGTGCCAATGCGTTGCACGATCAGGTCGGGATTGGTCGGCCGCGTTAGCTGGACCGCAATATCGACATCACGGAACAGCACGTCGGGCGTGGTCATGTCGCAGTTAAGCTCGACCCGGACCTCGGGATGGGTTTCGCGGAACTCGACAAGACGCGGGACCAGCCAGAATGTCCCCAGCCCCTCGGTCACGGTGATTTTTACCGTACTGTGGCGGCGGTCGAGCCCG
>JANNCK010000424.1:0-3921 GCA_031386545.1 Sphingomonadales bacterium | reverse complement strand
GCGCGCGAAATTCTGAAACTTCTCGATGCCGCGATCTTCAATCTGATCATTGGCAATGCCGATGCCCATGCCAAAAATTTTAGCCTGCTCCACGCTGGAGGCGGCATGGGGGGTGGGGCGATCACCCTGGCGCCGCTCTATGATCTGCTATCGACGATTATCTATCCCAATCTGCATGTGAAGCTGGCGATGAAAATAGGCGGCAAGGCCGTCCTCGAAGACATCGAGCCGCGTCACTGGGAACGGTTCGCCGCCGATGCCGGACTCGGCGCACCCTTCGTGCGCGCGCGGATCGGGCAATTGTGCAATGCGGTCATCGCCGCAATTGATGGCGAATTTGCGAAGGCGTTACCGTCAAACGCTGATTTTTCGGCGGTCAAAGCGTTGGTTTGCGCTCGCGCCGTGATGCTCCTAGGTCATTGATTTATTGGTCGGGACGACAGGATTCGAACCTGCGACCCCCACACCCCCAGTGTGATGCGCTACCAGGCTGCGCTACGTCCCGACCGGCCAGCCGTCGCACAAAGTCCGACGGAGTTCTGGAATGCGCGGCCCTAGAATAGGGGGCGGCGCGGGTCAACGCTCCATGAGTAGCCGTTCGCCATCGGCACCATAGGATTTTACGCTCAACCGCTCGATCTTTGCTTTGTCGAGCACGGCGTTGAACGCGGCCATGTGCGGCGTCGAAAAATGTGCCGTCAGTGCCGCCTGATCGCGCCATTTCTCCGAAATATGCAGAACGTCGGGTTCCAGCATGTCGCGTGAAAATGCGTAGAGTTTGCAGCCGTCCTCGGCGCGGGTTGCCAAAATTTGCGCTTCCATAGCTGTCTTCAACCGATCGATTTCGCCGGCCGCAAACTGGACTCTGCCCATAACGACGATCACGTCTTTCTCTTCGCGCTCTGCGCGGAAGCTGGTCGCCGGGATTTGCAGCAAGATGCGGACCTCGCCATTTTCGTAACTGTCGACGGCGGCTGCAACCACACTGGCGGCGCGCATACCGATGTTGAATTCGACCATATGGTCGCCGATCAAATGTGCCGATTGTGCCGCCCGTGTGCGCCAGCGTTCGGAAATGCGGAGGAGATCTGGTTCCAGCAGGTCGATCCCGAAGGCATAATGGTCGCACCCGTGAAATTCACGAACGGTGGCCGCCTGCCGCGTAATTGGTGTGTGGAGCCGTGCAATGTCGGCACTGCGGACGCGCATGTAACCCATGACCAACAACACGGTCGAAATACTCCGGTTTCAAGTTTCGCTTCTCGCACACTCATCCTAACGTCAGGTTGCGCGGGGCATCCCCCTCTGTTAGGCGCGCGGCTTCCCCATTTACAGGCCGAATTTAACCAAGATGTTCATTTCTCCTGCTTATGCACAAGCCACCAGCGGCGCCGCTTCCTCCGACGGCATGTCCGCGTTCTTCGTCCAGATGATGCCACTGCTGCTGATCTTTGTGGTGTTCTGGTTCCTGATTTTCCGCCCGCAGCAACAACGCGCAAAGGCACATGCGGCAAAGCTGGCTGCAGTGAAAAAGGGTGACCAGGTCGTCACCGGCGGCGGCCTGATGGGCAAGGTGACCAAGGTCGATACCGACACTGTCGAAGTCGAAATTGCCGCGAATGTGCGTGTAAAAGCGGTCAAAGCAACTTTGACCGACGTCGTCACGAACACGCCCGGCAAGGCAGCGAACGACTAACATGCTCGATTTCCCGAAGTGGAAGATCTGGCTGGTCATGACGACAACCGTGATCGGCGTTCTGTTGTCGATCCCGAGTTTTTTTCCTGAAGCCACGGTTAAAAGCTGGCCGTCGTGGGTGCCCAAGTATCAGATCGCGCTGGGACTTGACCTGCGCGGCGGTAGCCGTTTGCTGCTTGAGGCCGAAACCGCCGATGTTGCCCGCCAGCGCGTCGGCACGATGGGCGATACCGTGCGCGACGCGATGCGGCGCAACAGTCCGCGTATCGAGATCGGTGATGTTGCGACGCAGGACGGGAGTGTTTCGTTCTTTGTCCGTGACGCGACGCAGGTCGATGCCGCCGTCGAGGCGGCGCGCAAGCTATCGAGTCCGGTCGGTGTTACCGGCCAGCGTGACTGGGACGTCGAGGTGCGCGATTCGAACCGCGTTGTGATGACCCCGACTGCCGCCGGATTGAAGCAGGCGCTCAATGATGCCCTCGACACCGCGCGCGAAGTGGTGGCGCGACGTATCGATCCCAATGGCACCAGCGAAGCCGCAATCCGGCGCGAAGGCGAAAACCGCATCGTCGTCGAAGTGCCGGGGCTGAAGGATCCCGAGGGGCTGAAAAACCTGCTCGGCAAGACCGCCAAGCTCGAATTCAAACTGGTCGATCTGGTCGCTGACCCGGTCGAAGTGGCCAAGGGCAATGCCCCGCCCGGGTCACAGGCGCTCGCTTACCCCGGCAATCCGTCAGGCTCGCCCTTCATCGCGGTGCAGCGCCGTGTGCTGGTGTCGGGCGACGAATTGACCAACGCGCAGCAGAGTTTCGATCCACAGTCGAACGCCCCTGTCGTGACGATCAATTTCGACAGTCAGGGTAGCCGCAAATTTGCCCGCGTCACGCAGGACAACACCGGCAAGCCATTTGCCATGATCCTCGACGGCGTGGTGTTGTCGGCCCCCAATATCAACGAGCCGATTTTGGGTGGCTCCGCCCAGATTTCGGGCAATTTCACTGTCGAAAGCGCGAACCAGCTCGCCGTCCAGCTGCGCTCGGGCAAGCTGCCAGTGGCGTTGCAAGTGGTCGAGGAATCGACGGTCAGTGCCGAACTGGGCGAGGATTCGATCCGTAGCGGCGTGCTTGCCGGTGCGCTCGCTTCGGCAGCGCTCGTCATCTACATGCTGCTCACCTATTTGCGCTTCGGGATTTACACCACGATTGCGCTGGCGGTGAACGGTTTCATGGTTCTGGGTGTCATGGCATTGTTCGGGGCCGCGCTGACCCTGCCGGGGATCGCTGGGTTCGTCCTGACGATCGGTGCAGCGGTCGATGCCAATGTGCTCATCAACGAACGTATCCGCGAGGAAGTCCGCCGTGGTCGCCAGGCACTCCAGTCAATTGAATTCGGCTATAAGGAAGCCTCGACCGCGATTTTCGATGCCAACACCACCAACGTCATTTCGGCAGTCATCCTGTTCTGGTTTGGCTCGGGCCCGATCAAGGGGTTTGCGGTCGTGCTGGCCATCGGCATTGCGACGTCGGTGTTCACCGGCGTCACGCTGACGCGGCTGATTGTGATGGATTACATGCGCCGGAACCGGCCCAAGACATTGAATTTGTGAGGCCCGCGCCATGCGTCCCCTGAAAATTGTTCCTGACAACACCAACATCGGATTCCTGCGCTGGCGCTGGGTTGCGCTGACGATCTCGATCACGCTGCTTGTCGGTTCGTTGGCCATTGTCGCAACCAAAGGGCTGAACTGGGGCGTCGATTTCGTCGGCGGCCAGCAGATGCGGATCACTTTTGCGCAACCCGTCACCATTGGCGACCTGCGTAAGCGCATCGAGGCGCTTAATGTCGGCGATGTCGCCATCCAGCAACTGGGCAACGGCAACACGGTCAGCATCCGTATCCCGCTCGAAGGGGCGGCAAACCCCATCGCGAAGTGCATCCGCTCTGATCCAGGTTCGCCGGCGGCAGAGGGGGCAAACCGCATCGCGTCGAAGGTACGCGGCGAAATTGTGAAGGCCTATCCCGGCGTCAATGTCGGGTCGGTATCGTCGGTGTCGGGCAAGGTCGGCTGCGAATTGTTCTCGACCGGGTCGCTCGCGCTTGCGCTGGCCATGGCGGGCATCGCGATGTTCATCTGGATCCGGTTTGAATGGCAATTCGGGGTCGGGGCGCTGGTGACCCTGTTCCATGACGTGGTCATCACGCTCGGGTTTTTCTCGGTAACCGGG
>JANNCK010000385.1:0-2670 GCA_031386545.1 Sphingomonadales bacterium | reverse complement strand
AGCCAGTGGCCGAATTATCAGGCTTTCCCGAAAAAGATCGACGCTGCGTTCGAGGCAACCGGTGCCCAACGCCTGTGCCCGCGCGGCGAGGCCAATGGCGACGGCGATTTCGACGGCGGCGTGGCGACATTCCTGAAAGACCTGTGGGCGGCGCTCGGCAGCAAGGGCGACGCGGTCAAGGCGTCGGGCCTGTCGCTGCAAGTGGTCGACGGACGCGATGCGCGTGCCGCCGTGCTACCCGACCAAGCGGTCGCGATGGAAATAACCCGCAACGACGAACTGGTCCGTCCTGCCGAAGGCCTGTGGGATTTTACGCAGGAGCCACCGCGCGGATCGACCCGGTTCATCACGATCAAGTTGCCCGAAGGGCAGAGCTATGCGGCGGGCGATCATATCGCGATCTATGCGCGCAATCGCAAAGAGCATGTTGACCTCGCCATCGAGCGGCTGGGCGTGCCGGGGGCGATGCAAGTCGTGCCCTCTGGGTCGAGTGGGCGTTTCCGCCATTTGCCGATCGGGCGGACAGTGACGGTGCGGCAATTGCTGACCGATTTCGTCGAAATTCAGGATCCGATGCCACGTCGTGCGCTGGAGGTTGTAGCAGCGCAGACGCGGTGTCCGAATACGAAGGGCGAACTGGCGAAACTTGCCGATGATGCGGTGTGGCAGGCCGAGATTGGCGACAAACGCCTGACCTTGCTGGGGTTGCTGGTGAAATACCCGGCAGCAGAGCTCACCCTCGACAGTTTCGTCGAGCTTTCGTCTGCCGTTGCGCCGCGATTCTACTCGATTGCCTCGTCACCGCTCGAAAGTCCCCAGGCCTGCGACCTGATTGTCGGAACGGTCCAGGCACCGGCGTGGTCAGGCGTCGGTACGCATCAGGGCTTTGCCTCGACGCATATGCGCGATCTGGGCATTGGCGAGAGCGTGTTCGGCTATGTCCGCCGTCCCAATCCACCCTTCGCGCCGCCGCAGGATGGCGCGGTGCCGCTGGTGTTGATTGGCCCGGGAACCGGCTTTGCGCCGTTGCGCGGATTTGTGCAGGAGCGTGCCGCATTGAACGCGACCGCACCCTGCCATTTGTTCTTTGGCGCGCGCCATCCCGACCATGATTGGCTGTGTCGTGAAGAGATGGAAAACTGGGTCGCCGATGGTGTGATCGACCTCTACATGGCCTATTCGCAAGTGCCCGGGCATCCGCATCGTTATGTGCAGGACGCAATCTGGGCAGCGCGTGATGCGGTGTGGGATGTCGTCGCGAAGGGTGGCCAGATATTCCTGTGCGGGGATGGCCGGTACATGGCCCCCGCCGTGCGCGATACGTTGATCCGTATCCATGTCGACAAAACCGGCGGAGATCACTTGGCGGGATCGACGTGGCTGGAGGGGCTGATCGAGGACGGGGTCTATCATCAGGATGTGTTCGGGTTCGGGAAGTGAATTGACTTGGACCAATAGATGGTCCATAATTTTCCCATGGAAATCGCCGTCGCCGATGCAAAACCGATCTTTAGCGAACTGCTCCGTCGCGCCAATGCGGGTGAAGAGGTTATCGTCACGCGTCATGGACGGCCTTACGCATTGATCACACCAGTCGATACACCGACCCGGAATCGCAGCAGGCAAGAGAAGCTCGCGGCGCTCACCGCCATTTCCGAAGCAGGGCGCAAGATACGCGAAAAATACGGCTTTTCCGGCCGGCAGTTGCAGGACGATCTTTACGATGAAAATGGCTGGCCCGTTTGATCGTCGCCGATACATCGGCTTTGATAGCGGCTCTGCTGGTCGAGCGTGAAGGTCCGGCCTGTCTCGCTGCTCTCGCTGAGGCGACTCACATTGCGGTTTCTGCGGGCACTCTCGTGGAATTCTACATCGTCACATCGAAGCCTGAACTCAGGGACGTAGCGCGTGCTTTTCTTGTCGATCTCGACCACGAGGTGTTCGAGGTGTCAGCACATTTCGCTCGGTTGGCCGGTGAAAATTATCGGATGTGGGGACGGGGATTTCACCCTGCCAAACTTAATATGGGCGATTGTTATGCGTACACCCTCGCAAAAGAATTAGGTCGTCCATTGCTTTTTATTGGCAACGACTTTGCCCAGACCGACATTCGCAGCGTCCTCGCAAACCCCGATCCGGAGCGCCCATGACCGACCTGTTCCGCAAAAAAACGATTGTCCACGGTGACGACCAGCCCGAGCATCACCGCCTCGCGCGGACATTGTCGTGGCCGCATCTGATTGCGCTTGGCGTCGGCGCGATTATCGGGACGGGGATTTTGACCCTGATCGGTGTCGGGGCGGGGCTGGCAGGGCCGTCAGTCATCCTGTCGTTCGCGATTGCGGGCGGCATTTGTGCCTGTGCGGCGCTCGCCTATGCCGAGATGGCGACGATGATGCCGGCATCGGGCAGCGCGTACACCTATAGCTATGCTGTGCTGGGCGAAGTGATTGCGTGGGTGATCGGGTGGAGCCTGATCCTTGAATATTCGCTGGTCGTCTCGACAGTGGCGGTCGGCTGGTCGGGCTATGCCACACCATTGCTACAGGCGACGTTCGGATTTCCGATGGCACTGGCGCAAGGGCCGGAGCTGGGCGGGGTCGTCAACCTGCCAGCAATCTTTATCATTGCGGTTGTCGCGGGACTGTTGATGGTCGGCACGCGCGAGAG
>JANNCK010000173.1:0-1563 GCA_031386545.1 Sphingomonadales bacterium | reverse complement strand
CGTCGTCCAGCCGTTGATGCTCGACTATGGGAACATCGGACCGGACATCAGCTGGTTGGGCATCGAGACCGGCAAAGATAATGCGCTGCGTGTACTGGCGCGGCGCGGCAGTTTCCGTGTCGGCGTCCGCTTTCTCGAACCGTTTTCGCCGACCGAATTTGCGGGGCGCAAGGCCATCGCGGCCGAGGCTAGGCTGCGGATAGCGGCGGCACTTTCGACAGTCTTGGGCAGGCCCGCCGAAATTTTTGTGGGCCATGATGTGTGGAGTTCGGGTGCAGTCGCAAATCTTTGCGAAACCGGTTCTGCTTCGCCGGTCGCCGCGTTATGACCGTGTCGATGAACGCGCCCAAAAAATATCACGTCAAATCCTTCGGCTGCCAGATGAACGTCTATGATGGCGACCGCATGGGCGAGTTGCTGGGGGCCGAGGGCATGGTCGCGGCAGAAAGCGCCGCCGATGCCGATGTTGTCGTGCTCAACACCTGCCACATTCGCGAACGCGCCGTGCATAGGGTTTATTCCGAAATCGGCTCGCTGCGCCGTGAAGATGGCACGCGCCCGATGATCGCAGTAGCGGGCTGTGTGGCTCAGGCCGAAGGCGCCGAAGTCGCGCGGCGGGCCAAGGAAGTTGATGTGGTTGTCGGACCACAGGCTTATCACCGGTTGCCTGCGCTGCTGGCGGCGGCAAAGGCCAAGGGCAAGGCGCAGATCGATACCGATATGCCTGCCGAATCTAAATTCGACGCGCTGCCGGTACGCGGTCCGGGACGGCCCTCTGCGTTCCTGACAGTGCAGGAAGGGTGCGACAAGTTCTGCACTTATTGCGTTGTCCCCTATACCCGCGGTGCCGAGGTCTCGCGAGGCTTCGATGCGGTGATCGACGAGGCGCGCGCGCTGATCGACGGCGGGGCGAAGGAAATCACACTGCTCGGGCAGAATGTGAATGCGTGGGAAGACCGCCAGGGGTCAAAAATCCGTGGTCTGCACGACCTGATCGTGGCGCTCGACCGGCTGCCGGGGCTGGTGCGGATTCGTTATACGACGAGCCATCCCAACGATATGCGGCAGGGCCTGATCGACGCGCACCGCGATGTCGAAAAACTGATGCCGTTTCTGCATCTGCCGGTACAGTCGGGGAGTGACCGGGTGCTGAAAGCCATGAACCGCAGCCACGACCGCGACCAGTATCTGCGCCTGATCGAGCGGGTCCGTGCGGCGCGGCCCGACATCGCCATATCGGGCGATTTCATTGTGGGGTTCCCCGGTGAGACCGACGCCGAATTTGAAGAGACACTCGGGATCGTCAGTGAAATCGGCTACGCGCAGGCATTTAGTTTCACCTATTCGCCGCGTCCCGGCACGCCTGCTGCGACGATGGACGCACAGGTTCCGAAAGCGGTGATGGACGAACGGCTGCAACGCTTGCAGGCGGCGCTCAACGACCAGCAGCACGCTTTCAACACCGCCAGTATCGGACGACGCACGCGCATCCTGATCGAACGCAAGGGCAAACTGCCCGGGCAAATGCTGGGGAAATCGCCGTGGCTGCAATCCGTGCACGTC
>JANNCK010000310.1:0-9621 GCA_031386545.1 Sphingomonadales bacterium | reverse complement strand
GATGATGATGTGCTTTTCACTGACGGTCGGAAATTTCGGCGCGATGGCAATGGAGAATATGGGGTCGGTCGCGGGGACGGCGAGCTCGTTACAGGGATTTGTGACGAGCGTTATCGGCGGCATCGGCGGCGCGATCATCGGTTTGAACTTCGACGGCACCACTTTCCCGCTCTACGCCGGGATTACGCTTGCCGGTATCGGCGGGTTGGTTGCGGTGTTTGTCGCCGAGGGCGGTCGCCTTTTTGTGGCGCGGCATGAAGGGCAGAAGGCAACGCAGGAGGGGGTGTGATGGCGTATTGGCTCGTGAAATCCGAACCGCATAAATATGCGTGGGACGATATGGTCCGCGATCGGGTCACGATCTGGGACGGGGTGCGTAACCACACCGCCGCAATCAATCTGCGCGCGATGAAAATCGGCGACCAAGCGTTCTTCTACCATTCGAACGAGGGCAAAGAGGTCGTTGGCATCGTCGAGGTCGTCCGCGAACATTACCTCGACCCCAAGGATCCGGCACAGCGATTTCCGGCGGTCGATGTGGCCCCGGTTGCCCCGTTGAAAACCCCGGTGACGCTGGCCGCGATCAAGGCTGATCCGGCGCTCGCGGATATGGAATTGGTTCGCCAGTCACGCCTGTCGGTTGCGCCGGTGCGGGATGCGGAATGGGCGCGGGTGGTGGAGATGAGCCGAGAAGGCTGATCGTGCCTCCGACTTCCCTGAGCTTGTCGAAGGACGGCGGCCTGTAGGCAACCATCCGGTGGCAGACAGCAGGGCTCCGGCAAGCTCGCCAAGCCGGTTTGCGGGTGCAAGCCTACAACCACACATCCAGCGTGCGGAGCGCGACGCCGACCAGCCCGCCAACCACAGTGCCGTTGATGCGGATGTATTGCAGGTCACGTCCCACTGCGCCCTCGACGCGGTCGGTAATCGTCTGCGCGTCCCAACCACGCACGGTCTCCGACACCAATTTGACGATCTGGTCGCCATAGCTGGCGGTCACGCCTACCGCTGTCCGCCTGGCGAACCGGTTGATCGTCGAGCGGAGCTCGGGGTCTTTCTGGAGCGTGTCACCCAATTGGCGCAGCGCCTCTCCGAATTTGCCTGCCAGCGCCTTGTCGGGGTCACGCGCAGCGCGCAGCATCGCGGCGCGCGCCGATTCCCATAACCCGTCGAGCCAGCGGCGCATTGCGGCGTTGCGCATGATCTCGTCGCGCAGTTCGGCGACACGTTCGCGCATCCGGGGATCATCCTGGAGATCGATGGCGAGGTGCGCGAGCCCTTCCTCGGCTTTGGCGCGGAGCCGGTGGTCCGGGTCGTCGGCCATTTCCGACAGCATCTTGTTCAGCCCGTCGATAATCTTGTTGGCGAGCGTTTCGTCGAGGCCAGTCCAGCGCATGACCGATCCGGCCTGCGCGTGAACGATTTCGCGGATTAACTCGTCGTTGCTGTCGAGCAGTTTCGCGCCCCAGCGCACAATTCCGTCGAGCAGCGGGCGGTGCCGTCCCTCGTTGATCGCTGCCGCCAGTGCCTGACCGAGGAGTGGCGCGAGGTCGAGTTCGGCGATGCGGGTCGAAATCGCCCCTTTGACCATCCCTCCCAGCCGCTCCGGGTCGAGTGCACCGAGCATGTCGGCGGCAAGGCGCGATGCGCCCTCCTTCAATCGTCCGCCACGATCCGGCGCATCGGTCAGGAATTTACCGGCGGCTGCCGCGATGTCGATGCGCCCCATCCGCCGCGCCACGACCTTTGGTGTCAGGAAATTGTCGCGCAGGAACACCGCCAGCGTGTCACCGATGCGATCCTTGTTACGCGGGATGATGGCCGTGTGCGGGATTGGCAGGCCGAGCGGATGGCGGAACAACGCGGTCACCGCAAACCAGTCTGCCATGCCGCCGACCATGGCAGCTTCGGCAAATGCCTTCACATAGCCAAGCGGGACGGCAAGCCCTGGATAGAGTGGCTGGCTGATCCGCACCGACAGATAGGTCGCGGCCATCACAACCAATAGCCCCGTGGCGACCAAACGCATTTCGGCCGCGCCGCCCTGAACAGGTATGGCAAGCGCAAAGCGGGTTCGGGTGGCCATCAGCACTGAACGCGTGAGCGCGCTGTTCGGTTCACTCGGCCGGCTGCGGTGCCGAAGCAGGCGCACCTTCGCCGCCATTGGTCAGCTTGCGCGACAGCCACGGGCCGAGCCGTTCTTCGACCCCGACGGCGAGGCTGAATGTCGCGGGCACAATCAACAGGGTGAGCACGGTCGACACGATTAATCCGCCGATCACTGTCACGCCCATCGGCGCGCGAAAGCTGCCGTCGCCCGACAGCGACAGCGCCACCGGCACCATGCCAGCGACCATCGCGACCGTCGTCATGACAATTGGCTGCGCACGCTTATGCCCGGCGTCGATGATCGCCGTGTACTTGTCGACGCCTTTGTTCATTTCCTCGAGCGCGAAATCGACGAGCAGGATCGAGTTTTTCGCGACGATCCCGAGCAGCAGCAACATGCCGATCAACACCGGCATCGAAATCGGATCGCCGGTTAGCCGGATCGCAATCGCGCCACCCAGCGGTGCCAGCAAGAGCGAGCCCATGTTCACGAATGGCGGCATGACGCGCTTATAGAGCAGCACCAGCGTCGCAAAAACGAGCAGCACGCCAGTAATGACCGCAATCACAAAGCTGACCAGTAGCTCGGCTTGCCATTTCGCCTCGCCCAATTTCAGCTCGGTGATGCCCTGTGGCAGGTTCTTCATCGTCGGCAGTGCTGCGATCAGCGGGTTCACGTCGCCAGAAACCAGATTTGGCGCGAGATCAGCCCCTAGCGATACCCGTCGAATCTGGTTGGTGCGCTGAATTTGTGTCGGACCTGAGCCAAAGCTGATGTCGGCAACCAATTTCAGCGGCACCGAGCTGCCGGTAGCGGTCGGGACGGGCAGGTTCTCGATTGTCGACAGACTTTGGCGTGATTGCTGGCCGAACTGGACCCGGATCGGGATCTGCCGGTCGTTCAGCGAGAATTTGGCGCTGTTCTGGTCGATTTCGCCCAGTGTCGCGATGCGGATCGCTTGGCTGAGGGCCTGCGTCGTAACACCCAGTTCGGCGGCAAGCTGGGCGCGCGGTTTGATGATAATTTCGGGGCGCTGCATGTCGGCATTGGTCCGTGGCGCGACCAGCTGCTTCAAGCCTTTCATCTCTTCGACGATCTTGTTTGCGGTTGCGCTCAACAGGACCGGGTCGTCACCGCCAAGCGTCACCGTGATGTCGCGCCCCGCGCTCCCCGGACCGCCACCCGATTGTGACTGGAAACTCACGCGCGCGTCAGGAATTTCGCTCAACCGCTGCTGCCATTTGCGCTGGAATTGGACGCTGGTGACCGTGCGCTCCTTTTTGAGCGTGAGGAAAATATTGCCGTTGCCGACGTTGATGCGCGAAAATGCCGACTGCACCTCGGGTGCGTCCTGCAACATGTTCCGCACGCGGTCCGCGACAACCTCGGTCTTTTGCAACGTCGATCCGGGCGTCAGGAAAATGCGGACCTGGCTGAAATCATTGTCCTGCGCAGGCTGGAAGGTCATCGGTATGCCCCAGAACGAGCCAACCGTCGCCAACAGCGCCACGCCGCCGAGGCCGACGGTCCAGACACGGTGATCGGCACGATAGGACCATAGATGCGAGGCACGACCTGTGCCGCGCAATTCGCGCGCACGGCGGGTGTCCATTGTCCAGCGCAATGCCTTCATGAACACATCCATCAACGGCCCCTCACCATGCGTGGCATGACCGTGCGACTTCAGGAAAAAGGCGGCGGCCATCGGCGTGATAAGGCGCGCGACCGCAAGGCTGACCAGCACAGCGGCCACGACGGTCAGCCCGAAATTCTTGAAGAACTGTCCCGAAATCCCGGGCATCAGGCCAACCGGCAGGAAGACGGCGACAATCGCCATCGTCGTCGCCAGCACAGCAAGGCCGATCTCGTCGGCGGCATCGATTGAGGCCTGATAGGCAGTTTTGCCCATCCGCATGTGCCGGACGATGTTCTCGATCTCGACGATGGCATCATCAACCAGCACGCCCGCCACAAGGCTAAGCGCGAGCAGCGACAGGAAGTTGAGCGAGAAGCCCATCAAGTCCATGAACCAAAAGGCCGGGATCGCCGATAACGGGATGGCGATGGCCGAGATAAGTGTCGCGCGCCAGTCGCGCAGGAACAGGAACACGACCAGCACGGCGAGCAGTGCGCCCTCGATCATTGCGTGGATCGCCGATTTATACTGGTCCATCGTGTAGTTCACACTGGTGAACAGCTCGGTAAACGTCACTTTCTTGTTGCTGGCGCGCAATGCATCAAGTTCGATGTTGACCGCCTTGTAAACCGATACGTCGGAGGCCCCTTTTGATCGCTCGATCGAAAAGCTCAGCACCTGACGCCCGTTCATTTTGGCGATGGTGCGCTGCTCGGCATAGCCGTCGCGGACCGTGGCCAGACTGCCGAGCTTGACCGTGCGGCCACCGCCAACCGAGATATTCATTTCGCTGAGCGCGAACGCATCACGGGCGTTGCCGAGCACGCGCACTGACTGCTCCGAGCCGGCAATTTCGGCGCGGCCGCCTGCCGCGTTGAGGTTGATTGCGCGCAGCTGGGCGTTGACCGCAGAGGCTGTCACTGCCTGCGCCTGAAGTTTTGCCGGGTCGAGAATCACCCGAATTTCGCGATTAACACCGCCGCTGCGCGTGACGCTGGCGACGCCGCCGACGGCGCGCAGTTTTTTGGCGACAGTGTTGTCGACATACCAGCTGAGTTCTTCGAGCGTCATGTCGCGTGATTCGGCCGAGAAAATCGCAATCTCGTTGCCGCCGATGTCCACGCGCGACACTTGCGGCTCAAGGATACCGTCGGGCAGGTCGCTACGGATGTTGGTCACCGCATCGCGGATGTCGTTGACTGCACGGTCAATGGGCGTGCCGATCGCAAACTGGACGAAAGTGTACGAGCTGCCCTCGCGCACGCTCGAATTGATTTCGTCGATCCCGCTGACGCTACGAACCGCTGCTTCGACTTTTTGGGTGACCTGCGTTTCAAGTTCGCTGGGTGCCGCACCCGGTTGAACGATGCTGATCTGTGCAGCCGGGAAATCAATATCGGGGCTGTCGTTGACGCTCATATTCGAAAACGAGAGCATCCCGGCCAGCATCAGCGCCAGAAACAGCACAATAGGTGCCACTGGGTTACGGATTGCCCAGGCCGATATATTTCGGAAACTCATGACTCGGCAATCCTGACTATGCCGGTTAGCGGGCCGGGCAAAACGCCCGGCTGACTAGCCGGCGTTTTTGATACGCTGCGGATTAATCGTTTCGCCGGGATTGAGGAAAGCGCCGGCGCTGACCACCACATTTTCCTGCCCTGTAAGCCCTGCCATAATCGTCACGCCAATATCGGTCACGTCGCCAATAGTGACATCGCGACGGACAACCTTGTTCTGCGGCCCAACGATATAGACATAACTACCCTTGGCGTCGTTCTGTATCGCCGATTCGGGGAGCAGCGGCACATCTGCCGCGCCGCTGATTATTTTGGCCGAAGCAAAGCCACCGGGGCGCAGTGCCTTGTCATAAGGCAGCGCGATCCGTGCGATCCCCTGACGCGTCTGAGGGTCGATGACCGCAGAAACCTGCCAAATTTGCCCTGAAAAATTCTGCGTGCCCCCAACCGGTGTTACCGACGCCCGTTGGCCGACACTCATCCGAGACAGATCAACCTCGCCCAGCCGCGCGAGCAATTCGAGCTCGCCGCCCTTGGCCATGCGGAACAACACACCCGACCCCGCTGACACAACCTGGCCCGGTTCGACCTTGCGCTCCAGCACCAGCCCTGCGGCAGGGGCGCGGATGTCGAGGCGCGATGTCGATGCCTGTTGCTGGGCAAGTTGGGCCCGCGCAACGCCGACGCGCGCCCGGGCCGAATCGCGTGTCGCGGTCAACCGGTCAATATCGGCCTTTGAAATAAACCCGCGCGCCACCAGTGACTGTCCACGGTCGAGATTGGCCTGCGCGAGCCGCACATCGGCATCGGCTACGCCGGTCTGCGCGGCCAGTGAATTAATTTGTTGCGACTGTACACGGCGATCCAGTGTCGCAAGCACCTGACCTGCGCCGACCCAAGTGCCCGACTCAACCAGAACCTGGGTGACCATGCCCCCTTCGCCAGCAACGCCGACCGGCATTTCGCGGCGAGCCGCCAAATTGCCGGTTGCCGAAACGATGCGATCGACAGTTTGACGTCCCGGTACAATGACGGAAACTGTCGGTGCCTGCTTACCGGCACCACCTCCCGCAGCGGCTTGCTTGGTATCAGAGGCGCGTGACATGAACATCGCAATGGCGATCACGGCTACAGCCGTAACTGCGATGCCGACAATGATCCATATCCGCCGACGCTTGCGCGCGCGTTCATCACTGTCGGTAAAATCAACTGCTTCGCGGTCGCGGGCGAACCCGGTTTCATAGTTCATCGTACGCATCCAGCTTTCCACACCCCGGAGACAGTCCGTCTCTCGACGACTCATAGAGGTGTGTTACACGAATAGATCACCGCACTCAAGCGGTTGATTGGCAATGAACCTACACGCATTTTCGCGCAAGTGCGCGCTCTGCAATGGTGTTTTCTGAACCTTAAGGATGCGCGCAAATATCGAGAGCGACTTGCCGGAGCCGCCCCGCGGCAGCCCCGGCACTTTTTTTAGCGAACGCTGCCGCGACGGATGAGGTTGACGATTGCTAACAGGATGATCGCACCCAGAAACGCACTCAGATAAGGCGCGATAGCACCTGTCGACCCGAGCATCGGACCAAATAGGAAGCCGCCGATGTACGAACCGACGATACCGACAACGATATTCAGGATGATGCCCTGCTGGCCATCGGTTCGCATAACGATGCTCGCCAGCCAGCCAATGACGCCGCCAATAATCAGCCAAACAATGAAATTCATGATTTTCCTCCTTCTGCCGCCGGTGACCCCGGTCGGGTTACACAGGTCCAGACGCACGAAGGGCCCGTGCGGTTCCGCACGAGCCCGTCGATTGTCACGTTGTCGCAACGGCGAGCCGTTGTTTTTGGCGGCTCAGTATTTCTGCTGGCGCTCGTAAAGCGATTTGTAATGCTGGATGCGGGTGACGCGCAGACCGGGCATACCCGATCGGTCAACCGCGCGTTGCCAGCCCGCAAATTCTTCGAGTGTTAGGCTGTAGCGGTTGCACACATCATCGACTGACAGCAGCCCGCCATTGACGGCGGCAACAACCTCCGCCTTGCGCCGGACGACCCAGCGGGTCGTTGACGGCGGCGGCAGCGAGTCGATTGTCAGCGATTCGCCAAGCGGCCCGATAACCTGTGCTGGTCGTATTTTCTGGTTCTCGATCATTCTTACCTCAACAACGGACCCTAAAACCGATCCGAATGTGCTCTTGAATTTCACTCATAATCCCCGGGCATTGAAAGAACGCTAAAACGCCAAGGTAAACGCCATCTTCAGTTTGGTTGACGAGGACTGAAGACTTGGCCCGAAAGAACGGCAAATGATCCCCCGCAGCGGACAGCTGATCGCGATGCCGATGCCGCTGCTTCGGTTGCAGCAAACAGGGCGACATGCGGATCGTCGTGGCTGGCATGGGAAATCGTATCGAGCCGTACTTGCGCGCGGGCCGTCGGGCTTGCGCTTTGTGTTGCTGATGTCCGGGCCAGCAATGCGGCCAGATCGATCACGGCGGGGCGCTGGCGGCGGATAAAACTCAAGTCCATAGCCAGCGTCATGCGCCACAAAGGCTAAAGGCGGCGTAAACCATGGCGAATTGGGCTGCGGCGCATTAGGTGCATGTTGTGGACAATCTTTTTCAACTGGACCGGCCTGCTGTCGAGTCGCGCATTGTCGTCGCGATGTCGGGCGGGGTTGATTCGTCGGTCGTTGCTGCCCTGGCCGCGCGGACGGGGGCCGAAGTGATCGGCGTGACCCTGCAACTCTACAACCACGGCGAGGCGGCAAAGCGTCCGGGTGCCTGCTGTGCCGGGCAGGACATCCGCGACGCGCGCGCCGTTGCCGACCAGCTTGGCATCGCGCATTATGTCTTTGACCACGAGAGCCGCTTCCGCGACTCGGTGATCGACCGCTTTGCCGATGATTATGTTGCGGGACGCACCCCCATCCCGTGTGTCCGCTGTAACATGGGGGTGAAATTCACCGACCTGTTCGCACTGGCAAAAGATTTGGGCGCGGACTGTCTGGCGACCGGGCATTATGTGCGCCGCGTTGTCGGGCCAGACGGCCCCGAACTTCACCGGGCCATCGATCCGGCGCGCGACCAAAGCTATTTCCTGTTCGCGACAACCGAAGCGCAGCTCGGTTATTTGCGGTTCCCCCTCGGCGGGATGCAAAAATCTGCGGTCCGCGCAATTGCCGCCGAGCTGGGGCTGGGCGTTGCGGCCAAGCCCGACAGCCAGGACATCTGCTTCGTTCCTGACGGTGATTATGCGGGCCTTGTCCGCAAGCTCCGGCCCGACGCTGGCGTGCCGGGCGATATTGTCGACCTCGAAGGGCGCGTGCTGGGCGCTCATCGCGGGATATTGGGGTTCACCATCGGCCAGCGCCGGGGCCTCGAAATCGGCGGTCTGGCCGATCCGCTTTATGTCGTGCGCCTCGATGCGGCGCGTAACGAAGTGATTGTCGGCCCGCGCGCGGCGCTGGCGGTGCACGCCGCGCGGTTGTCAGAATTCAACCTCATCGGCCCGATGCCCGGAGGCGCACTGTCCACCAAGGTGCGCTCGACCGCGCGCACGGCACCGGCACGGATCGACGGCGACAGGCTAATATTCGACGCGCCCGAATATGGTGTGTCGCCGGGACAAGCGGCCGTTGTCTATGCGGGTGAACGCGTCATCGGCGGTGGCTGGATCGAGGAAACCGAAAGCGCCGAGCTTGCCGAAGCGGCCTAACGCCTGATGGCAAGGGGCGTCCCGCCGAAGGGCTCCGCCTGACAGGCGAGCACGGGATCGTAGCGCACCGACCGGCTTGCGATCAACGGCACCGAGGCGGTTATTGTCTGTGTCGCCGTGTCTTCGGCTAGCTGGATTGGCTCCATGCCCGGTTCGAAATCCTTTCGGCAGTCGGCGAGGCTGCGGTTGCCGATATAGCGGCAGCCGCAGGCAACGCGCGCGGCATAGCCGACACCGAGTTCGAGCTGTGGACGGCGCGCCTCGATCATCCACCAGACGAGCAGGGCCGCCGTCAGCAACACGGCAGTACTCGACCCAAAAATGATGTGTCTTGCTTTCATGGGTGTCATGCCTAGGCTCGCGTCATGCGAATGAAAAGTGGCCTGGTTCTAAGTGTCCTCGGTATGCTGACCGTCCAGTCGTCGGCTCAGGTGCCTGATCCACTCGCACCCCTATTTGCCGCTGATACCGGCGACACCCGCGCTGTGCTGATGCTCCGCGATGGAAAGGTTGTCGCGAAACGCTATGGCGCGGGCTATTCGGATGAAACGCGATTTGTCAGCTGGTCGATGGCCAAGACGATCACCGCCGCGCTCGTCGGTGAACTCGTCACCGACGGCAAGCTAAGTC